>NZ_CP007033.1:940000-1160000 GCF_000512895.1 Dehalobacter restrictus DSM 9455 | reverse complement strand
TGCCGCCTTAAGCCCAGAAAAACCAAAACGGTGGAGCATAAAATCGACAGCACCTGCAGGCTTGGCCGCACCTACGCCGACTTCCTGGCCTTTACGGAAGCATCAGACGCTCCGGTCGTTGAGATAGATTCAGTTATCGGGCGTGTCGGTGGAAAGGTCCTGCTCACGATGATGTTCAAGTCCTGTGACTTGATGCTGGCCTTCATCAGGGAACGCAATACCTCCCAGTCCGTTATCGACGTCTTCAACTGCCTAGACGAAACTCTTAGCAGAGAGGTGTTCAGCCGCCTTCTTTCCGTTTGCCTCGCTGACAACGGTTCAGAGTTTTCAAACCCGAAAGCTTTGGAGTATGATGCACAGGGCCGCCGCAGGACGCGGCTGTACTACTGCGACCCATTCGCATCATACCAGAAGCCCAACGTGGAGTTGAACCACGAGTTCATTAGGAAAATATTGCCCAAAGGCACATCGTTTGACGCCCTGTGCCAAGGGGATATTGACCTTATGATGTCGCATATCAACTCCTATTCCAGGGAGAAACTGGGCGACAAATCGCCGTTGGATGTGTTTAACTTCATCTACGGATACGATGATGTCCTTAAAAAGCTGAGAATCAGCAGGATTCCTGCTAATGAAATCCTGCTGAAGCCGTCGCTTTTGAAAAAATAATTTCAGTATCATTTAACCCGCAGAACACATCCATACCGATCCTGATCAGGGGGACGCGGTTACTCTGTCCGAAAAACGGTTTCCGGGTACCCCTTTTATTAGTATACTCTTTTTTAGAACTCGGCTGGCAGATTTTCGCTCCATATAATCTGAATCGGCTATTTTTAACAGGTACTATACCTGTTATTCCCAGTATTTTGACAGACTCAATGAAACCCCACTATATTTACTCTGTCAAAGGTTGCATTTACTTTGACCGCTCACCAAAGAATTTATCGCCAGTTATTTTTCGCATTTTCTTATTATTTGCGGCAAAAATACAACAATACATCTAATGTAAAAAATAATAAAACAATTTAGCGTATTAATAAACTCCAATACCACGAAATCATTTCGTTGCCAAAAAGAATGCTTCCTATGATACCTATCACTAAAAACGGTCCATATGGGATTGCAGTCTTTAATTGTCCTTTGCCGCTGACCAGGATAATCACCCCAAAGACTCCGCCGATGATTGAACCGACAAGCATTGCCCAAAACGTTAGTTTCCAGCCTAGGAAAAAGCCTGCTGCGGCCATCAGCTTGATATCTCCGCCGCCTATGCCGCCTCTCGAGAATATATAGATCAGCAGCAAACCCAATCCAGCTCCAAAGAAGCCAATCAGCCTCTCCAGCCAGGAGACATCCTGATTGAAGAAAGCAAACAAAATACCCAGAACCAGAATCAGGAGAACGCTCCAGTTTGGGATCAGCATGGTCTTAAAATCAATGAACGCAATGAGTAAAAGGATCGAGCCAAAAATCAGAAAACTCAATGTTTCTAGAGAAAAACCGTATTTCCAGAATAAAGCACAGTACAGCAGCGCATTCAGGATTTCCACGACCGGTTTGGATGGGAAATCTCTGTGCTCTTCTTCCATGTTTCTTCTAATTAATATTTTCAAAAATTTTCCGGCAGCAAGCCCGACAATAAATAATCCCAAATAGACCAGCCAAACATGTTCCATAAAAAACGTTTCCATCTCAAACACTCCTTTAATCTTTCTTCCCTTAGGGTATCTAAATTCGCAGGATTTGTAAATATTAGCAATTTTTCTTTATTTTTGATTTACACTATAATACAATAAATTAAAATAGACAAAATATAAATAATTAAATTGGAGAAAAAAATGCCGGAAACGATGCGAAAACTGGGACAGCTTTTAGTTGAATCAGAGGTGATTACTGCTAAGCAGCTCGAAGATGCTTTGGAAATGCAGTCCAAAACTTCTAAAAAACTGGGCGAGATCCTTATTGAAACGAAATCTATTACGGAAAAACAGCTACTCAAAGTGCTGGAATTTCAATATCATATTCCTTACTATGATCTAGGTGAAACTCCGATTGATCCTCTTGCTACGGGACTGATTACGGAAGGAATGGTCAGAAAGCATTCCTTGATACCGATCAAGAAGGAAAATAATGTGCTGATCGTTGCCATGGTCGACCCGCTGGACTTTTATGCGATCGATGATGTCAAACGGGCAACCCGGCTTGATGTCAAGCCAGCCATGGCTACCGCGTCGGATATCATGAATGCGATCGAGCGCTATTATGGCAAGGAAAGCGCCGAAAAAGCGATTGAAGAACTGAAACAAACGTATGACCTTGTTGATTTCTCCGGAATTGACGATCAGTTTGGCGATGAGGTGACGAATGCCCCTGTCGTAAGACTGGTTAATTCCGTGATTCAGCATGCCATCAAGACAAATGCCAGTGACATCCATATTGAACCGTCTGACAATGAAATGCGGATCCGCTACCGGATAGACGGAGAACTTCAGGAAGCCATGAAAACATCTAAAGCGGCCCACCAGGCCATCGTCACCAGAATTAAGATCATGGGGCAAATGGATATTGCTGAGAAGCGCCTACCCCAGGACGGCAGAATTGAAGTCAGCATTGACGGCAATAACGTTGACCTCAGGCTTTCCATACTTCCAACAGTCCACGGAGAAAAGATAGTTATCCGCGTGCTCGGAATGAGAAACAGTACCTATACCAAATCTGAGCTAGGCTTTACTGCTGAAAATCTTGAGCTGTTTGACCGGATCATCAAAAGTCCAAATGGGATCATCCTTGTTTCTGGCCCCACCGGTTCCGGAAAAACGACGACACTTTACGCAGTCATGCGAGAATTGAATAAACCAACTGTCAATATCATCACCGTAGAAGACCCTGTTGAATACCGGATGGATGGGATCAATCAGGTCCAAGTCAATACCAAAGCTGGCCTGACTTTTGCCTCGGGACTGCGGTCGATTCTGCGTCAGGACCCCGACATTATCATGATTGGGGAGATCCGCGACTCGGAAACAGCCCAGATTGCGATCCGTTCAGCCATCACCGGCCACCTGGTCTTAAGCACTATCCACACCAACGATGCAGCTTCCTCGATTATCCGGCTAGTCGATATGGGAATTGAATCTTATCTTGTTTCTTCCGCTGTTGTCGGCCTAATGGCTCAAAGACTTGTCCGCAAAATCTGTCCAAAATGCAAAACTTCATACCGGCCGGAACATGCCGAAATGATGCTGCTGAAACTGCGCGAACCCCAGCCCCTTTACAAGGGGACCGGATGTCCTGCCTGTAATTACACCGGTTATTCCGGTCGAACCGCCATCCATGAAATCATTCCGATCAACAAGGATATCCGCGAGATGGTTAATCGGGGAGTAACTCCTGATCAAATAAGACATATTGCCGGCCGTTTCGGCTATATTTCCCTGCGTGATACCTGTACCCGTCTGGTTCTGGACGGAACCACCACCACGGAAGAATTATTAAAAGTAACCTATAGTATTGAATAGACCGATCAAATCTATTTATGTTGAGGAGTGTTTGTATGAATCTAAATATCAGGGACTTACTTTTAATGTCATTGGAACTTAAAGCTTCTGACCTCCACATCACAACCGGTCTTCCCCCAATGTTCAGAATCAATGGTATCTTGACTCCGATGGCAAATGCCAAGTATTTGTCTCCGTTGGACACCAAAGAGCTTGTTGATGAACTAATGGATGAACCCGTGAAAAACCGTTTGCAGCAAAAGGGAGAAGTTGACTTTTCCTATACGATCCCTGGTATCAGCCGTTTCAGGGTTAACGTCTACAGCCAGCGAAAAAGCCTGGCGGCCGCGATCAGGGTCATTGTTCCGGATATTCCAAGTATTAACGAGCTGGGACTGCCTGATATCCTGAAAGACCTCGCAATGAAACCCAGAGGTCTGATCCTGGTCACGGGTCCGACCGGTTCCGGTAAATCCACTACCCTTGCTGCCATGGTGCGCCATATGAATACGCACCGCAACAGTCACGTCATTACCATCGAAGACCCGATCGAATATTTGCATGCCCATAATCAATGTATGATAAACCAGCGTGAGATTGGTGACGATACCCATGCCTTTGCAGATGCTTTACGGTCTGCACTGCGTGAAGACCCCGATGTTATCTTGGTCGGTGAAATGCGCGACCTTGAGACGATCAACACGGCCCTGATGGCTTCAGAAACAGGCCACTTGGTCTTGTCCACCCTCCATACTTCATCCGCAGCGACTACCATTGACCGGATCATCGATGTTTTTCCGCCGAATCAACTGCAGCAAATTAAAGTTCAGTTGGCATCTGTTCTTCAGGGCATTATCTGCCAGCAGCTGCTGCCTACTATGGATGGTACCGGACGTGTTGCAGCGATGGAAGCTCTCATCGTCAATGACGCTGTCCGGAATATGATCCGTGAAGGCAAGACCCACCAGATTGATACGGTCATCCAGACTGGCATCAAAGCGGGTATGGCCCCGATGGATTATTCTCTGGCGAATCTGGTTAAGCGGAAGATGGTAACCCTTGAGGAAGCTAACTTAAGATGCGTGAATCCTGAGTTGTTCTCGAAGTATCTTGATCAGCCGTTTATATTCTAAGTTGAAATAGGGGCTTACGGCATGGTGCTATCCGCTCTTCGACTGTTGCGCCATCCATGGTGCAAACAGTCGCGTTATAAAGCAATAAAATAAAGCGCCCTGTTCGGAGTATAAGAAATATTCCGGGCAGGGCGTTTCTTTCACAATTAAGTATATCATCTATGGGGAGATCACCTATTAATAGATCTTTTCCCGAAAGCGGGATATCGCATGCTTGAACTTGACCGGCCAGATCTCTTCACCCCTGCGGAGCAGTTCCCCCATTAGCTCCGCAACATATAGCTTACCAACTCCTGTAAGATTTAAAACCAGAATATCTGAACTTTTTTCTTCAATGATAACGTCTCTGGCCTCGATATCTGTCTTCCTGTGAATCAAGCGAAGTTCTTCCTCTTTCTGCAGGGTTTCAAGCTCCATTTCCAGTGTTGATTTTTCCATCAACCAGGAATATTCGGCCATCTCTTTCAGATTTAAGATACCGAATTGTCCAAAATCAAGAACCATGATCTGATCGTCATGATAAAGCACGATATGTTTCAGCTCCTAATAATACCTGCTGAAAATCAGATTTCCTTTCACTGACTTCAATGCAAAAAAGCTGTCGCTCTTTGAGCTGGCGGTAAAAGTTCTGAATACTATCGGCTTCCAGAACGCCTGTCGATCTCTGGCCGGAAAAATCTTTAGCAACATACGAATATAGAGGCATATTTCCACTCCCTCTGCTATATTTTACATTTAATTTACATTATTTTTACATATTTTTTACATTTATTCGCTTATCTTATATTTTATTTTTAGAAATAAAAATACGTTTTAATTATACTACTAAATAACATAAATTGTAATATTTTTCTCAAATTGTCATTGACAAAATCTTGACAAATTATACTTCTGGTGTTCTCTTCATTCTTATTTACTACTTCATACCTCAACTCCGCGGGTGATGGGAATCGCTCCGCTTCGCGAATTGGCCTCTGCCAATTCGCTCGCTATCACGCCGGGGTGGGAAAATGCTTCCATAGGTCGCATTTGACGGCCACGGGTGGCCTAATGCCGTGATGCCATGGGCAAGGTGCGGCGCTGCCTGTTCGATCCCCATCACCCGCTCCATAAAAAAATCCTGCGCGGTCGCGCAGGATTTTATTTTCTTTGGAGCGGGTGATGGGAATCGAACCCACGTAACCAGCTTGGAAGGCTGGCACTCTACCATTGAGTTACACCCGCATGTTTGGTAGCAGGGGGGGGATTTGAACCCTCGGATGAGCGGGTATGAACCGCTTGCCTTAGACCACTTGGCTACCCTGCCATGGCTCCCCGAGCTGGATTCGAACCAGCAACCTATCGGTTAACAGCCGATTGCTCTACCGTTGAGCTATCGAGGAATATGCTGGCGGAGAAGGAGGGATTTGAACCCTCGCAGCAGTTACCCACTCTAACGGTTTAGCAAACCGTCCTCTTCAGCCACTTGAGTACTTCTCCGTAAACTACTGATTGGTGCGGAAGGCGGGACTTGAACCCGCACGGTGTTAACCACACGCCCCTCAAACGTGCGCGTCTGCCAATTCCGCCACTCCCGCATAAAACTGGAGCCGTTAACCGGGATTGAACCGGTGACCTTATCCTTACCAAGGATACGCTCTACCTACTGAGCTATAACGGCGAATGCCTTCTGGAACAATGGTGCGCTCGGAGGGATTCGAACCCCCGGCCTTCTGATTCGTAGTCAGACGCTCTATCCAGCTGAGCTACGAGCGCATATTTTTTTGGAGCGGGTGACGAGATTCGAACTCGCGACTTTCACCTTGGCAAGGTGACACTCTACCACTGAGTTACACCCGCATGATAGATGGTGAGCCATCCGCGACTCGAACGCGGGACACCCTGATTAAAAGTCAGATGCTCTACCGACTGAGCTAATGGCTCGGAAATAATATTGTTTTGATGGTGGGCCATCAGGGGCTCGAACCCTGGACACCCTGATTAAGAGTCAGGTGCTCTACCAGCTGAGCTAATGACCCGTCTGGCTGGGGTGGCTGGATTCGAACCAACGTATGCCAGAGTCAAAGTCTGGTGCCTTACCGCTTGGCGACACCCCATCGGTTTCAGGATGGATTCGTAATTTGATAAATTATGGCGACCCCGATCGGATTTGAACCGACGATCTCCTGCGTGACAGGCAGGCGCTTTAAACCACTAAGCTACGGGGCCAATTCGATATTCGAGGCACGACGTTCGATATTCGAACCTTCGTATTCCTCAGCAGTAAGTTTCCCGATGTTCAGTCCGTACCTTCCGCTCTTCAAGCAATATCTTAATATGCTTTTTCAAGCTTCGCGCCTCGAACTTCGAACTTCGAGTTTGGTGGGCGATGACAGGATCGAACTGCCGACATCCTGCTTGTAAGGCAGGCGCTCTCCCAGCTGAGCTAATCGCCCTTATCTGATGTTCGAGGAAAAACCACGAACGTCGGATTTTAAATGGTGACCCGTACGGGATTCGAACCCGTGTTACCGCCGTGAAAGGGCGGTGTCTTAGGCCGCTTGACCAACGGGCCAAAATTGCGAGAACATTTGATAGTATAGCTAAATGCGAAAACATTGTCAACCCGTTTAGGAAAAAAATGTTCGAACTTGTTGAACTTATTTCACTTCCTGAATGATTGGCAGGATGACCGGTTTTCTTTTCGTTTTTTCATACAGATGCTTGCCTAGAACGTCTTTAATCTGATTTTTGAGTGTGACCCATTCAATAATACCGTTCTCGATGCAGCGTTCGGTGGTCTGTCTGATTTTCTCTTTAGCCTCATCCAGCATTGTCTCGGATTCTCTGACATAGACGAATCCCCTGGTCACAATATCAGGCCCGGCAACAATTTCATTGGTGGAACGGCTCAGCGCAATAACTACGATTAAAATACCGTCCTGAGACAGCTGTTTGCGGTCGCGCAGCACAATATTGCCGACGTCCCCTACACCAAGCCCGTCCACTAAAATTCTGCCGGATGGCACTTTCCCGGCGATACCTGCTCCATTTCTGGTGAACTCAATGACACTTCCATTTTCGGCAATAAAAATATTTTTATGCGAAATTCCAAGCTGTTCGGCAATCTGGCCATGCTTAATCAGCATGCGGTACTCACCGTGCACAGGCACAAAATACTGCGGTCTTACCATATTCAGCATCATCTTTAATTCTTCCTGACTGCCATGACCGGAAACATGGACGCCTGATGCTTGTTCGTGGATCACATTGGCGCCGAGTTTAAACAACTGATCGATGGTTCGGGCCACCGATTTCTCATTTCCCGGAATCGGACTCGCGGAGATAATCACCGTATCACCTGGCAGGATCTCGACCTGTTTATGGTCGCTGGAAGCCATGCGGGAAAGTGCCGACATCGGTTCCCCCTGACTCCCTGTTGTAATAATACAGACCTGATTCGGTGGCAGCTGGAGAACCTCTTCTACATCGACCAGCGTTCCTTCTGGAATGATCAGATAGCCATATTCAGCAGCGATTGAGGCGTAATTCTGCATGCTCCTGCCGACAATGGCAACCTTCCTGTTCGTTTTGAAAGCAGCGGTGATGACCTGCTGCACGCGATGGATATTCGAAGCAAAGCTGGCTAAAATGATTCTTTCCTTGGCGGTGCGGAATACATCGTCGAACATCTGTCCGACCACTCTCTCCGACATCGTAAAACCAGGCCTTTCTACATTCGTGCTGTCGGACATTAAGCAGAGTACGCCTTTTTCACCCAATTCGGAGAATTTATAAATATCTAGGATCTCCGATGTAACGGGGGTATGATCCAGTTTAAAATCTCCGGTATGGACGATCACACCGAGGGGTGTATGGATAGCCAGACTCACAGAATCAGGTATGCTGTGGTTGACCCGGATAAAATCAATTTTAAAAACGCCAAGCTTGATACTCTCTCCAGGATTGACGACAGTCGATTTAAACCGGTTGACATTGCACTCCTTTAATTTGGCCTGGATCAGTCCCAAGGTAAGTTTTGGCGCAAATACAGGCGCGTCTATGTCCTTCAGAAGATAGGGGAATGTGCCGATATGATCTTCATGACCATGGGTCACCATAATCCCGAGCAGCATGTCCTTGTTTTCGATGACATAGGAATAGTCAGGGATGACCAGATCAATTCCGGGCATGTCATCTTCAGGGAAAGCCATACCGGCATCAATCATGATCATCTGGTTGTCATACTTTATCAGCGTCATGTTTTTCCCGATTTCACCCAATCCGCCTAAAGGGATAATTTGCAGTTTGTGTTCTTTTGGCAAAGGCAATACCTCCATCAATTTATATATATTTTACTTTATTAATTTCAATTTCAATCCTATTAATTTGTCAGCATAAGGAAACAAGGAGATACCCCGAAGTATCTGAGCAGGATAAAAAAAGACTACAACAAAAAACACAAACAAAAATAGAAACAGGTAAAAATACCTCTTGGTTTCTTTGATTCCGTTATTCGGTTAGCCGTACAACACCATTAGATTTATTATAGTACCTGAATATCAGATATGCAAGCTGGGTGAACAGCTTCCAACATTATTGTTGCCCATTCGCGAATAAAACTAAAACTTCGGCATAACCAAAGTTTTAATTTTTTGCTTTTACTTTTAGTTTTATCTGAAAGTAATTTCTAAGGTCAGACCTCTTCAGGCAGATTTCGGATATTCGTGAGCAATTCTTTTAAGGAAGCCTGTTCCGTCTGGGTCGGGCCAACGATAGGCAACCGGTAGCCCCCGGCTTTGATGCCGACTTCATTCAGCAGATACTTCACAGGCACTGGATTTGTTGCCACGAACATCCCTTTAAAGATTGGGAACAACAGCAGATGCCATTTTAAAGCTTTCTCCATATCGCCGGCCTTAAACGCAGCAACCATTTTTTGCATCTGGGTACCGATCAGATGAGAAGCGACACTTACGATCCCTGCCCCGCCTAGAGACAGCATCGGCAAGGTCAATGAATCATCGCCCGAATAAATCGCAAAGGTCGAAGACAGTTCCTTTTTCAGTTCACTGACCTGGTCCATCGATCCTGCTGCTTCTTTAATGCAGACAATATTTGAGATTCCAGCTAGTTTGGCGACTGTAGAAGGAAGAAGGTTGATGACTGTCCTTCCTGGTATGTTATAAAGCATCACAGGCAGGTCTGTGGCCGCTGCGATGGCTTTAAAATGCTCATAAAGACCTTCCTGGGAAGGTTTGCTGTAATACGGAACCACTGCCATAATGCCATCGAGCTGGTTTGAGACTTTTTCAGCAAGTTCAACGCTTTCACGCGTGGAATAGGTACCCACGCCTGCAATGACTTTACACGTATCCCCAACTGCTTCTTTCACCGTCGTAAAAAGGTTAAGCTTTTCTTCACCGGTCAGATTAGGGCTCTCACCGGTTGTTCCGGCTACGACGATCCCTTCTGTGCCGTTTTCAACCAAATATCTGGCCAGTATTGCGGCCGCAGGATAATCGATCTCCAGCTTATCGTTAAATGGTGTCACCATAGCGGTTAAAACGCTGCCAAACATTTCTCTTTCCTCCATAAACTATTTTATGCCTGGCTGTCAAATACCAAGCTCAAATTTTTTGTGCAAAGACTGCACAGCCGGAACCATATGTTCTTTTTTGACAAGTACCCAGATCGTGGTATGAGAGTCAGCGGACTGAAGAATCTCAATGCCGCTCTCAGCAAGTGCTTCTGCCATATTGGCCATGACACCGGGCACATCGGCAATTCCCCCGCCGACGAGCGCAATTTTGGCGCATCCTGGCGCGGATTCAGGGTTGAAACCCAGATTCTTTAAAATATTGACGGCTTTCTTTGCCAGCTCATCACGAACTGTATACAGGACAGTTTCTGGTTGAACGCTGATGAAATCGACACTAATATCCGCTAAAGCCATCCCCTTGAATATTTTGGTGATCGCTTTGGGTTTATTTTCTTCTTCTTGAACGTGGATCTTGATCTGGGTGACATTCGGGGTATGTGCAATCCCTGTAATAATCCTGTCGCCGATCATGTCCGAACCCTCCGCGAGGTCGGGCTGAACATTGGTGACCAGCGTTCCTGGAGCATCGGAAAACGTACATTTTACCCGCAATGGGATATTCTTCTGCATCGCGATTTCCACGGCGCGCGGATGGATGACTTTGGCTCCCTGATGCGCCAGATGGCAGATATCATTATAGGTGATCACGTCAAGGATTTTGGCGTCCTGAACGATCCGGGGGTCTGCGGTCATAATACCTTCGACGTCCGTATAAATATCAATTGCTTCAGCATTTAGTGCGACACCAATCGAACAAGCCGTTGTGTCGCTTCCGCCTCTGCCCAGGGTTGTAATTTGTCCGTTTTCGGTCATACCTTGGAAGCCCGTAATGACGACAACCTTGCCTTCTTTCAGCTGCTCCAGGATATTTTCCGGTTCGATTCTGACAATTCTTGCATCGCCAAAACTGCTGTTGGTGATAATGCCGGCCTGTCCACCCGTTAAAAGAACAGCTTCCAACCCCAGACCCTGCAGCGTGCTAACCATAATGCTGCCGGAAATGATTTCCCCGCAACTTAAGAGTAAATCCATTTCTCTTTTGGGCACTTCGGAATAAATGCTTGAAACCATCTTAATCAGCGTATCGGTCGCATAGGGATCTCCCGAACGCCCGATTGCAGAAACAACAACCACAGGCGAAAACCCTTGATTAATAGCCTCGGAAACCTTAGCAGCGACCTGCGCTCTTCTTTCCGGATTGGCCAGGGAAGTTCCGCCAAATTTTTGAACCAATATACGCAAGGTAATTTCTCCTTCCTCTAATTTTCTTAACTTGTCTTGAATTTTGCTTTCCTTATTATTATAACGTCTATGTTTTCTTATCTTTTAATCTTATCCGTTATTTCCTATCTATTATAACAGCAATTCTGCAATCTGGACTGCATTTGTCGCTGCACCTTTGCGAATCTGATCACCTGCGATCCAGAGATTAATCCCCTGATCGATGGTTTGATCTTCCCGGATTCTTCCGACCAGAACTTCATCCCTGTTCGAGCTGTCGAGCGGCATCGGATAAATATCTTTCGCCGAATCGTCTTTTAAGATTACGCCGGGAGCCTGGGCAAATGCAGCCTTGACCTGATCGATCGTGAGTTTTTTCTCAGTCTCAATATTGATGGATTCACAGTGAGAACGAAAGACCGGAACACGGACACAAGTAGCCGTAACACGCAAATCATCCCTATGGAAGATTTTTTGGGTTTCCTTGACCATTTTCCATTCTTCCTTTGTATAGTCACCCTCCTGAAATACATCAATTCTGGGTATCAGGTTAAAGGCGATCTGATATGGGAAAGTATCAATATCCGTGATTTTTTTCCCGTTGCTCCACGACTTCACCTGTTCCTCCAGTTCAATAATCCCTTCTTTGCCCGCGCCGGAAACTGCCTGATATGTGGATACCACAATACGTTTAATTCGCGAAAGCGCTTCGAGCGGTTTTAGTGCCACGACCATGATAATCGTGGAACAGTTCGGATTGGCGATAATCCCTTTATGCCATTTGACATCTTCGGGGTTGACTTCAGGTACAACCAGAGGAACATCCGGATTTAGCCGAAAAGCACTGCTGTTGTCAATAACGACTGCTCCGCTCTGGACTGCGGCCGGCGCATACTCCGTACTGGCGGAACCACCCGCAAATAAGGCGATATCAATGCCTTGAAAGCTCTGATTCGTTGTTTCTTGTACTTCTATTTCTTTTCCCTGCCAGGAAATCCGTGATCCGCTTGATCTTTTCGTCGCAAGCAAGCGAAGCTCATCCACCGGAAACTTCCGTTCAGCAAGAATTTTCAAAAATTCCTGACCAACGACACCCGTTGCTCCGACAATTGCAATATTTGGCATTGAGATCCTCCTAAACATGAATATTCAATAATTCTGACAATTCACTTTCAACAACTAGGTATTAATATAGTATAAATCATTATTCTCTCATAGGATACTAAATATTTTGGCTACTCAGAAGAAGAAATTTCTACCAGGAGCGGTTCAATTTGTTTTCCCTGGCAGGCCAGCAGTATTGTGTCCGGTATTTTATCCATCTGGGCAACGAGAGAATTGGTCTTTTTGAGCGGGCTGTCCTGACCAAAAGGCACCAGGTAGATATTCTTAGCTGAGAGTAAGGCTCCGATATTTTTAGCGTTAACCCCTAACCCGTCATTTGTAGATATAGCAATTACCACGGGGCCTAAGTTGCGCAAGTGTGCTTTAGTAGCCATTAAGACGGGTGTATCAGTGATGCCGTTAGCGAGTTTGGCAAGTGTATTCCCGGTACAGGGCGCAATAACCATACAATCAAAAAGCTTGCCCGGACCGATCGGTTCTGCCTCCGGGATAGTTCCGATCGGGTCTTTTCCTGTAATCTCTTTCAGTCTAGCTTTCCAGTACGTTGCATCCCCGAATCTCGTATCCACTGTATTAACGGACTCCGAAACAATCGGCGTTATATCTGCTCCTTCTTCGACAAGTTGTCTGATCACCCCCATGACCCGGCCAAGGGTACAATGGGAACCGGTCAGCGCAAAACCGATGTGCAGCTTTTCAAATCTCATTTTTGGGCACCCCCTTCCGGACTGCAGCAGCAGTGGCTGCATCTGCAGCAGGTACAAGGTGCTCAAGAATCAGAGGCGGATAAAGCTTCGCCAGCATTTTTCCGGCGGTCTTTGGCGCGACAATACCGGGCAGGCCAGGGGCAAGCTGAGCCTTAATCCCAAGCATCTGGGCATATTCAAAGTCAATACCTCCCGGAATAGAGGCAATATCAATAATGACGGTTTCCCGGGACATTTTGTTCAGCAGATCTCTGCCGAGAATCAGAGCTGGTACGGTATTGAAAACGATTTCCGCCCTGTTGATTTCCTTTTCAAGATCAGAAAAACCGATAGCACGCACTCCCATCTCTACAGCCCGGGCCAGGTCTGAGGGCTTACGTGCAACACACGTAACCTTTGCTCCCATTCCCTTCAGTAGATTCACCAGTGTCATGCCGCAGCGGCCAAGACCCAAAACAAAGCTTTCACTGCTGTGAATGGTGATCGTGGTAGCCTCCATTGCCATCTGAACCGCCCCCTCGGCTGAAGGTATCGAATTCAAGATGACAATTTCATTACGGTTTGCTATTTCCACGAGGTCTATGTTCATCTTTTGGGCTGCGCTGATCAGGGCAGGACGGGCCCAGCCTATAAAAAGCGGAACACCGGGCGGAATCAATTCCAGAACTTCATTATTTAAGATGATCGGAGAATTAGAATACTTTGCTTTGATCAGGCCCCGCGCATCTGTGCCAAACATAGGTAAGATAAGCGCATCTGCTTTAGCGATAATCTCGGTAAAAGATTTGGCATGCTCAATGCTGTCTCCAAGCGGAGACTTTTCCAGACCGAGCCCGATGATCTTCGCACCACACTTTTGCAGCTCGGGGACAAGAAATATTTCTCTATCATCCCCGCCGATTACTGCCAGGCGAACTCCTTCAAGTACCGCATTCATGTTTATGCCTCCTTACTGGATAGTGTCCAGTTAACTACTATCCAGTATATGAGCAGCCGAGAAACGCGGTGCTTAACCTAATCCAGGAAATTCTCCAGTCCGATAACAAGTCCGGTCAGCTTATATGCTTTGCGAATGGCCAGTATCACCCCGGGCATGTAGGTTTCCCGTGTATACGCGTCATGACGGATCGTGAGCGTCTGTCCTGACCCTCCGAAAATGACTTCCTGATGGGCGATCAGTCCCGGTAAACGGATGGAATGGATGTGAATGCCATTCAGGTCTCCGCCCCGAGCACCGGGTATTTTCTCATATTCGTTCGGATGTCCCTGGATGATCGGTTCCCGGATCTCAGAGATCATATCCGCGGTTTTCAAAGCAGTGCCGGAAGGTGCATCCAGCTTCTGATCATGATGATATTCAATGATATCGACATGATGAAAGTATTTCGCGGTTTCTTTCGCAAACTTCATCATCAGGATTGCGCCAAGCGCAAAATTCGGTGCAATAAAAACCCCTGTGCCGGTCGCTTTGGAGAGATCCTCCAATTCACTGATTTCGTGACCGTCCAACCCAGTCGCCCCAATAACAGGAACAACCCCCGCTTTAATTGCAGTTTTGGCATTGGAAAATACTGATTGGGGATTCGTAAAATCAACGAGAATATCTACTTGCAGTTCTTTTAATTTTTCTATTTCCATCTGGCCGGAAATCTGTAGGTCGAATGGCTGCTGTCCAAGGACTAATCCAATATCCTTTCCTTGATTCTGAATATCTGATACCCCTGCAAGCTCCATATCGTTCTGCAGACGTATTGTCCTGACTGTTTCCATGCCCACTTTGCCACATGCTCCGGCAACAAATACGCGTATTTTGTCCAAATATACCCCTCCTGAATACGATAACGTAAAACCCCGCGCCAGAAGCCTTTCGGGGTTTAATACACTTCTTATTCTATTATATCAATAGAAACCTGTCAAACGATGGCCACGGATGGCCTAATGCCGCGATGCCACGGACGGCAAAGAGCGGTCCTACATATCGATATCTACGATGATCACTTCACTGCCTACTTTTTTAATGGCTTTCCAGGGGACGACCACATACCCGCCTTCTTTTTCACTGTTCTTATTAAAGAATCTTCCGTATCCCGCTCTTGAATCGATGATGATTGCCTCGATTTTTCCTTCGGGGCTAATTTTAATATCACTCTCACCAATTGAACCGAGCTTCGCGCCATCATGAAGATTAATAATTTCTTTTCCTGACAGTTCACTTAAAAGCATATTACACACTCCTGCCCCGGACCGTTTCCCATATTTTTTGACCATAGGGCTGCAGTATCGCAATGATCAGCGAAAAAACAGCCAGTGGCTTTATAAAATAAACCGATGAGGGATTCCAGATGTTTTCTGGTATTCCTAGAAAGGTCAGTAGCAGTTCCAAAGAAATATAAATTCCACCCGCAGTCCCGACCAGCTGGGTAATGGCTTTGGCCAAACGATTAGGTGCCTCAGGAGACCTCCACATCATGACTTTTACTCTGGTTCTCAATGATACAGCAATCCCGAGCGCCAGCAGAACACTATATAGAATACTCATAAACGCTTCAGGGCTTTCATTAGGAATCCCCCCTAAGCATATCTATGAGGGAAAAAACGGCATTATTCTTCCGTAAACGGGTAACGCTTTATTATCTTCCGTTGACGTGCGGAATACTGCTTTTGCAGTCAGAATCACAAACCTTCGATCTCTTTTCTGATAAGATACGTAAAAAGATAACGCTGGCCGGATTCTATCAGGATCGACGGACAGATAAAGAAAGGAAGATAATGATGAACAGAGCGAAACAAGGTTGGACAGTTACTTTGGCCGGAACAGGTATTAATTTGGCCCTTGGTGTCCTTTACACCTGGAGCGTCTTTGCAGCTGCCCTGATTGAGCAATTTCACTGGACTAAGACAGCGGCTTCTGTTCCGTATATGGTCGCCTGCGCAGTGTTTGCCTTGATGATGGTTCCCGGCGGATATCTTCAAGACCGGTACGGCCCCCGCTGGATTGCTGCCCTTGGCGGAATCATGGCAGGCAGTGGCTTAATCCTGAGCAGCTTTACGCACTCACTGACCATGCTGATCGTTACTTTCGGTTTAATTGCCGGGATGGGGATCGGTCTCGGATACTCGGCTGCGACACCTGCCGCAGTCAAATGGTTTCCCCCAGAGAAAAAAGGTCTGATCTCGGGTGTCGTTGTTGCCGGCTTTGGTTTGGCTTCTCTTTATATCGCACCATTAACCAATGCATTGCTGAGAAAGTTTGGCATAGAGAGCACCTTCCGTATTGAAGGGATCCTGTTCTTACTAATTATTGTTTTGCTTGCCCAGCTGCTGACTGTCCCTTCCACTTTAAGTGGCCAATCTCAGAGCAGTACGGCTTCCCCTTCAGCGGCTACTGCCTCGACAGGAGGCCTAAACTGGCAGCAAATGCTTATAAGACGGGAATTCTATCTGCTTTGGGTGATGTATGCGGCAGGAGCCAGCGCCGGGCTGATGATCATCAGCCAGCTTTCTTCAATTGCCAAGACGCAGGCCGGTATTTCCTGGGGGTACGCGATGGTCGCTTTACTGGCCGTTTTCAATGCCTCCGGCAGGGTTATTGCCGGTTGGCTTTCCGATAAAATAGGGCGTTCCTGGTCGATGCGTATTTTCTTTTTGATCCAGGCACTCAACATGCTCGCTTTCAGCACTTACAATACTCCGGTATTAATTGCGTTGGGTGCAGCGATTGCAGGATTAGGCTACGGTTCTTTGCTTTCACTCTTCCCATCAGCAACCTATGACTATTTTGGTACAAAACATGCCGGAGTAAATTATGGTTTTGTCTTTACTGCCTGGGGTGTCGGGGGTGTCTTTGGCCCCCTAATGGCAGCCCGAATCGCCGATGCCACAAAAAGCTATTCACTTGCGTTTACCATTTCGTGTATCCTATGTTTGTTAGCAGTCTTTTTGACTTTCTTTTTGAAAAAGCCGAAAAGGCTTAAGCAATAATTAATTAACTTAACTTTCCCACGAGAATGTTTAGCGGAAAGTAAGCGTCAAAGGAGACAGTGTATAGAAACTCCTATGGGATTATGGGACAATAAACTCTAAGTTAAAGTAATTCAAAGTTTTTCAAGTAAACTGTAAAAACTTTGAAAGGAGGCTTAGGGTTGGACACCAGGAAAGTTGCACAGCAATACCGACTGAGTCAATGGACCCAGCAAATCCGCGAATGCCGAAGTAGTGGTCAAACAGTAACTTGCTGGTGCGCTGAGCATAACATCAAGGAGACCACATACTTTTATTGGCTAAGGCGTATCCGTAAGGCTGCCTGCGAAGCCCTCCCTTCAATGAATGAAGGAAACAACTCCATTGTGCCGCTAAATATTCCGATCGCGCGAGTTGCTGCTGAGTCTGCCGATCGGCAAGTATTTCCGGATATCATCATTCGTTGTGATGCTATGACTTTGGAAATCCATAACAACGCATCTCAGACCTTGATTGAAAACACCTTGAGGGCCCTTCAAAATGTTCGGTGATATATCCAAAGCAGAGAAAATTTATATCGCTTGCGGGTATACCGACATGCGCAAATCCATTAACGGGCTGGCCGCTCTCGTCCAGCAGAACTTTCAATTAAACCCATTTCAAAACAGCTTATTTCTATTCTGTGGACACCGTCATGACCGGCTCAAAGCGCTTTATTGGGAAGGCGA
The DNA here is from genome assembly GCF_000512895.1 of Dehalobacter restrictus DSM 9455. Lineage (NCBI taxonomy): Bacteria > Bacillati > Bacillota > Clostridia > Eubacteriales > Desulfitobacteriaceae > Dehalobacter > Dehalobacter restrictus. The sequence goes on along the minus strand of NZ_CP007033.1, from coordinate 1,142,048 downwards.
TGGCTTCGTGTTATTGTACAAGCGGCTGGAAACCGGCAAATTTAAGTGGCCGAGGAATGCTGAGGCTGTCCGCAGCGTCACTGTCCAGGAATTTCGCTGGCTTATGGAAGGGCTGTCCATTGACCAGCCCAGGGCTGTAAAAAAACTCAATACCGAGCAGTGTTTTTCTCTGTAAAATTAGTGCTAGCAGTGCCGAAAATCCGCATAAATACTGGATTCTTCGGCATTTTTATGGTACAATTATTACAGTAAAAACGTAAAGGATTTTGTGATTAATGAGTACGTCTCAAGAGATTAAGACTCTGGAAAATCGCATATCCGAATTGGAGAAGGAAAACAGACTTCTCCTGGAAACTGTTCACCATCTTACACGCAAACTATATGGCCGCAGTTCAGAGAAGACATCCGCCCTATCTTTAGGACAGATGTCTCTTTTTAATGAAGCGGAAATGGAATCCGATCCAAAGGTTAAAGAACCTGACTTAAAAAGAGTTAATGGGTACCAGAGAAAAAAAGCAAAAGATGGGCGAATGGAGCTTTTAGAAAACCTGCCGCATGAGAAGAAACTCTGCACGCTTGTCGAAGAAGAACGCTTCTGTGAGACATGCAGCACAGCTTTGGTCTCGGTAGGCGAAGAGTTCGTACGTACAGAGGTAGAATATATTCCGGCTAAACTGAAAGTGATCGATGTTTACCGGGAGACCTTCGAATGCCGTAGCTGCCGCAAAAATGGTTTGCCCTATATGGAAAAATCCCCAATGCCAGATCCCGTTATTCAACACTCTCTGGCGACATCTTCCACAGTAGCTTGGGTCATGCATCAGAAATTCGTAAATGCTATGCCGCTATATCGGCAGGAAAAAGAATGGAAGACACTCGGTTTGTCTTTAAGCCGCGCAACCATGGCGAATTGGATTATGGTCGCATCCCGTGACTGGCTTAGCCCCATCCTAAACCTGATGCATACTGAACTTCTTAAGGAACGCTATCTACATGCCGATGAAACACCTGTACAGGTCATGAATGAAGAAGGCCGGAAGAATACGAGCGATTCCTATATGTGGGTATACACTACAGCAAAAGATGCGGGACATCCCATTCGAATATTTGAGTATGAGCCAGGAAGAAATGGAATTTACCCGCAGGAGTTTCTTAAAGGATTTACGGGATTTTTACATACGGATGCCTACAGTGGTTACCAAAAAGTTGAGCGCATTACCCGCTGCCTTTGCTGGTCGCATCTGAGAAGAAACTTCGTTGATGCCCTGCCGAAGGATATTCGCGGACCGGATGATACCCTTTCGGGTCAAGGAATAAATTATTGCAATAAGCTTTTTGAGATAGAAAAAACACTGGAGAATCTGACAAGTGATGAACGAAGACTTAAGCGACTGGAGCAGGAAGTACCGGTACTTGATGCTTTTTGGGAATGGGCTGATTCCACTGCGGATAAAGTTCTACCAAAATCCAAACTGAGCCAGGCAATAAATTATGACTTAAGCCGTAAACCAGATCTGATAAATTACCTGAAGGATGGAAATTGCTCAATTTCCAATAATCTCGCTGAAAATTGCATTCGGCCTTTTACAATTGGCCGCAAGAATTGGCTATTTAGTGGCAGTCCCAAAGGTGCCGAGGCTAGTGCTGCAGTCTACAGCATAGTGGAAAGCGCCAAGGCTAATGGATTAAGCCCATACAAATACCTTGATTATATTTTTGATCGCTTACCGGGTGAACCGTTTGGGCAGTATCCAGAGATTCTTGAAAGTTATCTTCCGTGGAATCCGAAAATTCAAGCTATCTGCAAATAGAGCAAAGATTTCAGTTTACACTGTTCTTTGCTCTATTTCTATACACCCGCTTATTTGACGGTTACAGCGGAAAAACATTCTCGTGGGAAATCGGTTGACATCATGGAGTCTTCGTTTTATACGCTCAGGTTTGTCCCAAAGACGACGACGTCGAAAAATGCATATCCTTTCCTCCCAGATATGATAAATATTGAAAGAATGAATTGAACTAGATACATTAGAAAACAGCCTACTGCCGTAACCATTATCAGGCGTAAGCAGTAGACTAAAAGTAGTCATATAATTAATTTTTATCAGCTCTGAAATCTATACTTCTGTACTAGTTAAAAATATTAAACATTAGATTTTTCTATAATGTTATTTTCCCTGTAATACAGCTTCCACTGTATCATATGTTTTCGTTTGAATGGTGTATTTCGTGGTATTCTTTACCAATTCTTAGTTGCATATGAATATTTAATTAATTCAGTGCCGTCATCAAGACCTATTCCATGTTCCCCATAGCATTCCCAAACTTGAGTTCCTGGAATATTAAGTGCATTACATGAAGTAGATACAGACGTTCCAGTCAAATTACTATTTTCACTGTTATTCCGAAGTATGCCATCTTGATAAAAATCGTTTAAAACCCATTTCGCCCACGATTCACTTGTAGTGGTAGTTGATGTGCAGGTCATATTGATATATCCAGTTTGAATTGAAGAGCTACCTGACATTGTTACAGCGTAAGCTGCTACTGAAGAACATAAGATAATAGTTAAAGTTAATAAAGGAATTAGCTTCTTTTTCATCTTATTTCGCTGCCTCCTTTACCTTTTTATCGATTTTTTCAGGTTTATCTTTTGATATATCAAATTCGGTAAGAGTAATGCTATCATTCGGATGCAATACCCCTATAAATACTTTTTCTTTTCCGTCCAGGTAAAATATGGGCTTAAAGTCTCCTTGGGCAATCTCATTTTCTTGACGTAGCATTTTATAACATGAAATAAGCTTTGATCTAACTTCATCACTTTCTGTTGCAATGCTATCATCAAATAGATCTCTTAAATAAATTGGCTTTAGGCCTTGATTGTCCAAGTCAAAAGATCTTTGAATTGATTCTTTGACGGAGTATTCTTTATCTAAATACTTGTTATTGCTATCGGAAAAAGCGCTTCCCGAATACCCCACAATCAATACGAGGGCTAATGCTCCAACACATAATCCAATCCTTGAAACTAGTTTCTTTTTATTCATGTTTATCACCTCTTTCCATTATTCAAAAACAGGATCTACTATTCAGATACTTTCTCCATAAATTGACAACAAAACTTCTTTTGTATCAAGCGCCCTAGATTGTAGTGTTTACCTTAACTCTTTGGGTCTGTTCGGTTCATAGAACCATCCTAGGCAATTGGGCGTTATGATCCCGATAGCCCCGATAAACGCCAATACGGGTAAAATAATTGAAAATCTGAATTTCTTCGTAGTCCCCATACCTTTCAACTCCTTTGTATATTTTTGGATGCTGTAGTCATAGTTTATATGAAATATACAATGGATGGTTGATTTTGGAATGAAATTATCATTTGATGGAATGAAATAACATCTGAGATTAAATCTCATTCTTTGCATGCCCCTATCACTGGCTGTTACAAACTTTTTGCCAATACCAGTCAACATAAATCCCTGAACGGTTATGCCGATAATCGCAGGCGATAAGCACATTTCAATGACAATGGCCTTCTGCCACCCGGCGAGGGCGGTCTTCTGCTTCCAAATCGAAATATTGAGAGTTCATGAGAATTCGTTAGAAAACCCAGTGCCCGTTTTATCGAGAAAAGGTCACTTTTTTCTCACGCTTTCCTCCCAGACATGAACATGTACGAACTCATGATAATAGTGCTTGTTAAAAAAGGCTACGTTCAAATCCGCAGCCTTTCTTCCTACTTTATTTATTTTGCGTCTGAATTAGGCTGAACATCTACCGGCGTAATCCCTTGAATAGGTATTTCTATTTTTTCTCCTTTCTCATTTTGATAGATTACTTTGGAAATGTTTTTTTCGCTTCTATCAACCATCAAGTGTGCTTTAATTTTAAAGACTCCCGGTTCGTAATTCATCCCCTTTTCTTTCGCTTCCATTTTCATAGCATCTTGACTAGAGGTATATAATTTATCAAACGGATGATTCGTGTCCAATTCATAAACTTTGCCACTTTCTCCGACTAAAGCAGTAATGAAGCCAGTTGGCAGAAAAGATTTCCCTGGTCCATCAACATTGTCCATCTTAATTGTAATAGACGCACCCTTTTGATCTGGAACTGTGCTTCCTGGATAAAATGCTATTTCTGTCACAGTTAAATTCCAAGTGCCACGAAGGACTTTATTTGGTTCTACCTTGGTTATTGAAGCAATCTTGGGTGATTGTATATTACTACTTGCATAAACAGCTATACTCCCGATTAACATGATCGCGACTATTGTTAATACAATAGCTATTTTGTTAAACGAAAATTTCATGTAAATCCCTCCTTCTTTTAAAAAACTATATGTTTATATAATAATTTGACGGTGAAGACGTTCTAAAATTAGTGTGAACATACCCGTTTTGATAATTCAAAGTTCCTCCGGAAACATACGATGTTAATCTTAGATAGTAGAGATTGGAATAACTGTTGAACGCCATTGTATCAACATTTAGATACGCATTTGCAGGTACATCATAACCAACATAACTTGAGTCGCTTTCTGATGAATAAATGCTTAAAGCATATTTGGCTGTTGCTAAAGTAAACGATACAGCAGACCCGGAAGGGACATAACCATTTACGATAGAACTTGTTGTATACTTCCATCCTTTAAAATAATCCCAATCGCCACTTGTGCTTTGGTAAGCAAGTGCTTCACCTTGAGACAATGTCATTATAACTGAATATGAACTACCAGGTCCTGAACGCATATTAACTCCACCAGTAGTAACTTTTCTTATTTGTCCGTCTTGTGCTGCATATGTCGGAACTTGTAAGCCTAATAAAAGTAGAAGAACAAAAGCAAATGTAAACATTGTTCTTTTTGTTCTTTTCATTGTATCTTTACCTCCTTTAATAAAGTAAATTGTAAATGTACTTTTTCTTAATTCAGCTTTTTAGGTCTCTTCGGTTCATAAAACCATCCCAGGCAATTCGGCGTTATGATCCCGATAGCCCCGATAAACGCCAATACGGGTAAAATAATTGAAAATCTGAATTTCTTCGTAGTCCCCATACCTTTCAACTCCTTTGTATATTTTTGGATGCTGTAGTCATAGTTTATATGAAATATACAATGGATGGTTGATTTTGGAATGAAATTATCATTTGATGGAATGAAATGACATCTCAGATTAAATCTTCATTCTTTGCATGCCCCTATCACTGGCTGTTACAAACTTTTTACCGATGCCAGTCAACATAAATCCCTGAACGGCTATGCCGATAATCGCAGGGAATAAGAACATTTCAATTATTCCATTGAAAGGAGTATTGACTGCAATTATTTTGGTAATTAATGATAAACCGACAAAAATTAGTATTGTAAACACAAGACAACGCCGGTAACTGGAGCAATGGGACCCGCCGGTAAACACCCTTAAAACTAAAGCTGAAAGCATTATTACGAGTGTATAAACAGTTGACCCTAAAAAAGCGGATATACCTACCGTCAAAACAAATTCGATCATCACGCCAAGTGTCAAGGATAATCCGTATTCTATTTTCGCTTTTTGAGCAGTATCCATCGTGCTGTCTTTAGTCATATTTGCAGTCAGATGATGAGCAATCTCCTCTAAACTGAACAATTTCTCACCCTTCCTCCAGGTTATGTTTGGGGATTTCTACCATGATTCTAAATTGATGATTGGCAGTGTCAATGTTTATACTGCCATCCAATCGCTCAACAAGCTTACTTACGATCGCTAAACCTTGTCCCCTGTCTTCTCCTTTGGTACTAAAACCTTCTTTTACAAAAAGTCTATCAGAGTTGGCGTTTGTCGCAGACATTGGATTAATGAATTGGAATGTGTATTCTAAGGGATCTTGGTAAAAAATAATACTGATTTTTCTGGAAGAAAGATCCAATTCCTGAACGGCTTCTATTGCATTGTTGAATAGATTCCCTAATATCCCTACAAGATCTAGAACATGCCTTTTGCTGCATTTGATTTTCGTTTTCAGGACTAAATTGACTTCAATATTTTTATGCTTCGCTTCTTGAATTTCAGAAGTAAAAAGGATATCCATTTCATCAACGCCTGTATCGACCTTCAATAAAACATCGTTTATAGAGTGAATGTAAGAATCCAGGTATTCACTTAATTCAGTGTATTTTTCAAGACTCAGTAAGCCATGAATGACGGTGAGATGGTTTTTCAAATCATGATGATGCTGACGGTAAATGCGATTTTGCTCAATCAGGTTGGCATATTTTATTTCAGTTGACTTCAGTTTCTCATCTTCCAGCCCTTTCATGTACAAAGATTTGACAACAACTACGGCAACTAAATTTAATAAAATAATGATAAAGCCAAAAATCAACTCCAGTAATTCTGCATGCACAGGCTGAAGGAAGGAATAACTTTTCATATAACCATTGTTCAGCAGAATCACGGTGAATAGAGCCTGTATAACGAAAACAAAAATAGATATTTTATAAATATTGATCTTCATGCCTGAATTCCTTTGAACTTTTTCGGTTTATTGTTTTTTTATTTCGGGTAAAATGCCCGATGAGCAACTGAAGTCCCAACATCACAAGGATTTGGGGGATGAACCAGACAATTTTAAGAAGTAAATCTTCTTCGATCAAATTTGGGCTGACACCTGAAAAAATCTGCCAGGTCTTCACATTGACAAATTCGATCGATAAATACGAAGAAATAGCTAATAAACCGACGGCTGCCGCTTCAAAAACCGGGATTGAGGCCAAGGTCTTTAGAAGGAAAATAATCATTAACGCGGATATTACAATATTTAAGATAAAACTTCCCGTTATCCAACGTGAGATATACACAGCAACCCCGAGTACGGATCCCATTTCTATCATTTTAAGCATGTTAATTTTCTTACCCAATATACTAAAAGCTAAATAAAGGATCACAATAGATTCAGGAATCGAAAAAATAATAATCTCTATTAAACGCTGCGCCATTGACTCTGTCCACCTTCTCCTAAAAATAGTTTCAAACGTTCCCGGAATTCTGGATAGCGTTTCTTTTGAAGATAAGCGCTTTCTTTTATACCTTGAAAAGTAATTTGAAAAGTTGTTCTGGAGGTTGGTCTGACCGCATCAATCCATCGCAGATTGACTAAATAGGAGCGATTGCTTCTAAAGAACTGTCTTTTATCCAAACGTTCCTCTAATTCCCGTATCAGATGAAGACAGGTGAGGGTTTTTTTCATGGTATAAATGATACTCTTTTTCGCCATTGCTTCCACAAAACAAATCTCCTCCTGCCTTAATATCTCCACTGAATCAGTCGTTTTTAATTCAATCAGTAAGCCTGGAATCAATGACTTTTTCATAATTCTGCTCATCGTTTGGTTCAGTCTTGCGATATCCAGTGGTTTGGTGATGAAGTCGGAGGCATAAAGGCGTACAGCCTCTTGGAGATAATGTTCATCCGCTGTGATCAGGATGATCTCCATGTACGGATAATCCTCCCTGACTAATTCAGCTACCTGTATTCCGGAGATTCCTGGCAAACCAATATCCAAAAACAGAATATCAGGATGCATTTTGTTGATTTGCATCAGGAACTCTTCCCCGCTGGAAAATGTGCAGACGACTTCAATATCTAAAGTGGAGGAAATCACCGTTGCGAGTTTCTGCCGAAAAAATACATCATCTTCTACAATAACGGCTTTATACAACAAAATCACCTTCCAACAACTATAATGTAAAAATATCCATATATCTTTTACAATTCTATGCAAATATGGTATATCCTTCTTTAACGGCCTCTTATATTCTCAGAAACTTAGTAAAAAAAATACGACCCATACTAAGAGGGTCGTTACCTAATTATTTTTTATTTATGCTTCGTCTTGTTCACATAATTCTTAGACTCCCGTCGACCCAAAGCCCCCTTCACCTCTGGCTGTATCCCCAAGGTCTTCTACTTCGTAAAAAGCAGTCCTACAGACGGGTATAAATGCGATCTGGGCAATTCGATCGCCGTTGCTGATCGTAACGTCTTCCTGCCCGAGATTGATCATTAATACTTTGATTTCACCCCGGAAATCAGAATCAATAACACCGACACCGTTACTCAAGGTAAGCCCTTTTTTATCCGCTAGGCCGCTGCGGGCAAATACAAAAGCTGCGATTTGCGGACCTGGCAGCTCTATAGCGATACCGGTCGGGACTCTCACTCTTTCCCCTGGTCGCACCACCATTTTCTGGTCCAGACAGGCATATAGATCTGCGCCGGCAGCCCCCGCGGTTGCATACAATGGTATTTCAGGCTTTTGGGTATCCCCGGCCGAAATTCGTTTAAATCTAACTTTAACCGTTTCTTCCATCCTAATTTTTCCTCTTCTTTATTCCTTTATCTGTTTTTATCTCTTTTATTTCTTCATTCTGTCTTTTCACCTAGTAATTAGGCAAAGGCTTCATCAACTAGTTTTTCAATATCCGAATGATAATCCTTCTGTCCCAGCGTGAGGATGCTGATTTTGTCTTTCTGCCAGAGACGCTCCATCACTCTCGTAATATCGGCCGTGGTGACCTTTTCCAGTTTTTCGACTGCCTCTTCCGGTGTTTTTACTTCGCCGAAAGACAGCTCTGTTTTGCCGAGTCTGCTCATTCTACTACTGACAGATTCTAGCCCCAAATAAAGGTTGCCCTTGATCTGGGCTTTCGTTTTCATGAGTTCCTCTTCAGTTAATCCTTCTCTTTTTAATTTATTCAATTCATCGAGAATGCATTTGATGACTTCATCCGTATTCCCGGGGCTCGTGCCTGCATACACCGCAAACAGACCGGTGTCGGCATAGGTGGAGTGATAGGAATAGACGGAATAAGCCAGACCTCTCTGTTCCCTGATTTCCTGAAAAAGGCGTGAACTAAGCCCTCCACCTAAGATGCTGTTGATCACATGCATCACATAGATATCCTCATGATCCTGCCCAAGACCCGGAACCCCGACAATCAGGTGCATCTGCTCGGTATCTTTGCCCATTGTTTTTCGGAAGGTCGTCCCCTGAGGGTTTTCCTTGATGGAATCTGTTCTTTGTCTCTGAAAATCACCGAACATGGCTAGCTGGCGGATGATATCCTCATGCTTGATTTTTCCGGCTACCGCAATGACGACCTGATCAGGTGTATAGTGCGTCTCTAGATAATGCCTGACCTTCTCACTGCTTAAACCATGAATGGTTTCTTCAATACCGAGGATCGGTTTGCCCAGCGGGTCTTTATGCCAGACATACTGGGAAAAGAGATCATGGATCAGCTCATCCGGAGAATCCTGATACATTTTGATTTCTTCAATGACAACATTTTTTTCTTTATCCATCTCCTTCGGATCAAAGAGAGAGTTAAAAAACATATCACTTAAGACATCAATCGCCAGTGAGATGTCCTCATCGAGCACTTTGGCATAATAACAGGTAAGCTCCTTGGTCGTAAACGCATTAATCTGGCCGCCGACTGCTTCCAGAGATTCTGCAAGCTGACGTGCACTTCGTTTTACGGTTCCTTTGAAAAACATATGTTCAATGAAATGAGAAATACCTTCATACCCTTCCGTTTCATTGCGGGATCCTGTTCCGACCCAGATCCCAATCGCCACGGAACGGACATAATCAATCTCTTCGGTGATGATTCGGACCCCGTTAGGCAATACGTGTTTTCGATGCAATGATCTTCCTCCTTAAGCACTTTGATAACGCTCTATTTAGTTTATCCTTTCTTAGAAAAGAAATCCAGTAAATCGTCCACAAAGATTCGGACTTTTCCGGGAAGATTACCTGGGTTTTCCCCATCATGCTGTGCCAGGAGCGGTACTTCTTTAAGAAGTTTATTCTCTGCATAAATTTGATAATGACCCAAAATGTCTCCCTCTTTAATTGGATAGTCAATTTCCGTCCTTAGGTTTATCTGCATTTTAAGGCCTTTGATCATGTCTTTTTCAAGACAGAGCCGGATATCTTCGCTTAGAACCAGCGGAATTTCCGTATCTGAAATCGGAAAGTTGCCTGCAACGTCCCCTTTTTTCCCTATTTCAATGATTCCGGTATAATCAAAGCCCCATTGCAGAAGTCTTTGGGCATCTCCGAAACGATCCGGGGCATTCAGTACAACGCAGATCAGTCTCCGCCCGTCTTTACTGGCTGACGCGACCAGGCATTTCCCGGCTGCATTGGTCGTTCCCGTTTTTACACCATCCGCCAAAGGGTAATTCCACAGAAGTTTATTGGTGTTTTTGGCATTTTGAGACTTACGGGGCTCCTCAAAGTTAATGACTGAATATTTTTGGCTTACAATTTCGGCAAATTGAGGGGCATTCATCGCATATCTGGTGATGAGGGCCAGGTCAAACGCCGTGGAATAATGATTTGGATCGGGCAGACCGTTCGGATTTACAAAATTTGTGCGATAAGCGCCCAGTGAGGCTGCTTTCTGATTCATCAGCCGGATGAACTCATCCTGGCTTCCCGCGGTCTTTTCAGCGAGCGCGACACACGCATCATTGCCGGAGCTTAAGAGCGCCCCTTCCAGCAACTCTCCAATCTTAATCTTGTCCCCCTTGTCCAGATAGATAGAAGATTCCCCAACACCGCCTGCTTTCTCACTGACCGTGGTTATCTCCTCAGGCTCTGTCAGCTCCAGAGCCAGGATTGCGGTCATAATCTTGGTGGTGCTGGCGGGTGGCCGTTGGACATTCCCGTCTCTGTCATATAGTAGCTCTCCTGTTTCCGCGTCAAGCAGCACTGCCGAATGCGCTGTTACATATGGAAGCGTCCATTTTCCGCTGGATAAACTGGACGTCTCGATCGTCATTTCTCCGGACAACCTGGTATTTTGGGCATATAGAGGACTGCCTGCTGTCAGCATCATGGTCAGCAAACTCAGAATTATGCCCAAGAATCTTTTTTTCAATTGTACCACCCCTTCATTTTGCTCAAGGAGTAGTATTTCCTGTTAATCCAGTTGTTATTAATTTTTCTATCGTTACGAAACTAAAACCTTCATTTTTTAAACCGGCTAAGATATCGGGCAACGCCTTGACTGTATTTTTCTTGGGATGCATCAGGACAATGGCACCTTTTTTCTCCGGTTTTACGCCATATCGTATTTTAGGATCCAGAATTCTCTGGGTTATCAGTTCCGGCGTGCTCTCCAGCTTCCAGTCAATCGTGTCCAGCGTCCAGAGGATGGTCGTATAGCCCAGTTCATCTGCTGCCTGAAGTCCATTTTTCCCTTTTTCCCCATACGGAGGGGCATAGTATATTGTTTTGCACCCGGTCACTTCTTTAATTATATTTTCCGTCTTGCTTAACTCTTCTTTATTTTGAACCACAGTCAGGTTGTCCGGATGCGGATGGGAATAGCTGTGATTGCCGAGCAAATGGCCTTTTGCTGCAATCTGCTGAATGAGTTCGGGATGTTTGGCGGCCCATTTCCCCGTCACAAAAAAAGTTGCCTTGGCCTGATAACGGTCGAGGATATCCAGTATTTCCGGGATATACGATTCCCCCCAATCGACATTGATTGTCAGCGCAATGATTTTATTATCTGTCTGAACTTGATCGATCGGAACAGGCAAATTCTGGTTGCTGACTCCAACGACCCGGCTTTGCATCAAGGTAAGACCGATAAACACAACCAGCAGGGTAATTACTTTAAATTTGATCTTAGTCAGAGGAAAAAATGACATCTGCATCCCCTCCCCTACATTAATATGACGATGAGAAGTAATACAGACGTTATTCTATATTGACTATTAAATACTTATTTGAGGCGGGTGCTCCGCTTGACGCTGGTTATGCATTACGGAGACATTAATTTCAGTACCATAACGCCCAGATAGAAAAAAGACGCCTCAATTATATGAGACGCCTTCTGTAAGCTGAAGTTAGTCAGCTTTGTTAATTAATGATTGCAGGCCTAAGCTCGCAAAAATTCCTTATTCTTTCTGGCCCTGGCTCTGTCCGAGAGCTTCTTTACGGGACAGGTTCAATCTGCCCTGCTTGTCAATGCCGGTAGCCTTGACGATGATCTCGTCGCCAAGTTTGACGACATCTTCTACTTTGTTCACGCGGTTCACATCGAGCTGGGAGATATGCACAAGGCCGTCTTTTCCCGGAAGTCCAAGCACACCTGGAATGACTTCGACAAAGGCGCCAAAATCCATGATCCGGACAACTTTGCCTTTGTAGATCTTCCCGACTTCAATGTCCCGCGTCAAAGAGCGAATAATCTCAGCTGCCTTGTCTCCGGCTTCACCGTCAACCGCAGCAATAAATACCTGTCCGTCATCTTCGATATCGATCTTGACCTTGGTTTCTTCTACGATCTTCTTAATGATCTTGCCGCCTGGTCCGATGACATCTCTGATTTTGTCAGGATGAATGGTAAAGGTAATAATTCGCGGTGCAAATGGCGAGAGATTCGGTCTGGGCTGCGGCAGGACCTGCAGCATTTTATCCAGGATGAACATCCTGCCAGCCTTGGCCTGAGCCAGAGCCTGAGCGAGGATTTCACGGTTGACGCCTTTGATCTTGATATCCATCTGCAGTGCTGTAATGCCCTCGGCAGTACCGGCTACTTTAAAGTCCATATCACCGTCGTGGTCTTCTAAACCCTGAATATCGGTAAGAATCGCAAAATGGTCTTCTTCTTTGATCAATCCCATCGCAATCCCAGCTACCGGAGCCTTAATCGGAACCCCAGCATCCATTAGAGCGAGTGTGCTGCCGCAGACGGAAGCCATGGAGCTCGATCCGTTGGATTCCAATACTTCGGAAACCAGACGCAGCGTATACGGGAATTCACTTTCCGGAGGAATCATCGGCAGCAGGGCACGTTCAGCCAAAGCGCCGTGACCAATCTCACGTCTGCCCGGTCCCCTGTTCGGACGGACTTCGCCGACACTGAAGGCCGGGAAATTATAATGATGCATATAACGTTTGGAATCTTCCAATCCCAGACCGTCGATGATTTGCTCATCACCGGCAGCTCCTAATGTCGCAACCGTGAGTACCTGTGTCTGTCCGCGCGTAAACAAACCGGTGCCGTGTGTTCTCGGCAGACGTCCGACTTCAATCGTAATCGGTCTGATCTCATCCAAAGCACGGCCATCAGGTCTGATATGTTCGTGGGTAATCAGCTTGCGGATAATTTTATGGGTCAGGTCATCCAATATTTTCGTAACTAATTTTAAGTCCTCAGGAAATTCCTCGGCGAAAACTTCGAGCGCGTCTGCTTTGACCTTGTCAACAGCTTCCTGGCGGGCCAGTTTTTCTTCAATACGGATAGCCTGATCGAGCTTGTCATGACCCCACGCCAGGACCTTTTCGGATATTTCCGCAGGGATCTCGACCGGAGTGACTTCTCTTTTAGCCTTGGCAAGTCCCACTTCCAGGGCTGCTTCCCTGTATCTCTCAATGAATTCTGCTATCTTTTTAATTTCTTCGTGCGCAAACATGATCGCTTCGAGCATCTGATCCTCGGGAACTTCCTTGGCACCAGCCTCGACCATCATAATCGCATCTTTGGTTCCAGCAACAGTCAGCTGCATTTTGCTGATTTCCGCTTGGGCTACCGTCGGGTTAACGACAAACTCGCCGTCGACAAGCCCGACAACCACGGCGGCAATAGGACCCAGAAAAGGAATATCGGAAATCGTGAGCGCAGCCGAAACTGCGTTGATAGCCGTTACGTCCGGTGCACAGTCCTGATCGACGGACATGACCATCGCACTGATCTGTACATCGTTGCGGTAACCGTCCGGGAAAAGCGGACGGACCGGTCTGTCTATCAGTCTTGACGACAATATGGACCTCTCACTAGGTCTGCCTTCTCTTTTGATGAATCCACCGGGAATCTTTCCTACGGCATAAAAACGTTCTTCCAAATCAACAGTCAAAGGGAAAAAGTCGATCCCTTCTCGTGGTTTAGAACTGGTCGTTGCAAATGCAGATATGACTGTGTCTCCATATCTGGCATAAATTGCCCCACCGGCTTGACGACCTATGATACCGGTTTCAAACGACAGGTTTCTGCCTCCAACCTGTAGCGAGCGTTCCAAGACTTCTTGAGTCACTTTGGAAACCTCCTTAAATACGCTTCTTTTATTCACAATTTTTTATATCCGGAATGTGTTCGACATATTATTTATTATTTCCTGCACCCGAACAAAAAAAACAATCCGGACAATTTTTCTTAAGGATAAATACCCTAATACATAAATACAAAGAGCGCTGAACACGCTCCTGTAAATATCAACATATAAATTGAATGACCAAAATATTTTCGATGGCTTTTAGTGACGTAAGCCGAGTTCTGTGACTACTGTGCGGTAACGGTTAAAATCGGATTTCTTGAGGTAGTTCAGCATTGCACGGCGTTGTCCAATCAATTTAAAAAGACCCCGGCGGGAATGATGATCTTTCTTATGGGTCTTGAAGTGTTCTGTCAACTCACTGATTCTTGTAGTGAGAAGAGCGATCTGAACCTCGGGTGAACCTGTGTCTCCTTCATGCTGCTGAAACTTCGCAATGATATCCTTCTTTTTCTCCGGTGTAAGCATTGGTTCTGCACCTCCATATTTTTTAAGCGCCTGCTGCCAAGTAAGACGGTGGAGATTCGTCGAACCCAGTCAGCGGTTACCTTTGTCATTTTAACTTATTCCATAAATTTTGTAAAGTTTTGTTTTTGCAGCTTTTGTTTTGCCGCTTCCATGTCTTTGCCGAGTTGCTCTGTGATTTCCCTGACTCCGCTGAATTTCTTTTCAGCGCGCAGTCTGGCCTGAATATCTATAAATAAGTCCTTCCGATATAAATCTCCGTGAAAATCAAAAAAATGGATTTCAATGATCTTCTCCTGGCCGGTTTTAAAGGTCGGTACAATCCCGATATTCATCATCCCGCCGTAGATCCTACCGTCAATTTCTGCAGTAACGGCATACACACCATTTTTCGGGATTAGCAAGTCCTCATGCGTCTCTATGTTGGCTGTCGGAAATCCAATATCTCTGCCCCGCCCGTCACCGTGAACCACCGTTCCGATAATCGTAGGTGCGCGTCCCATCATCGACTTGGCTAGATCGATATCCCCGTTCAGAAGTGCACGTCTGATTTCGGTCGAAGAAATCACTCTGTCGTCAAGCATCTGGGCTTGGACAACACTTACCCCAAAATTGTAAGCTTCACCAAACTTTTCGAGGTCGCCAGGTTTTCCTTTGCCATGACAGCCGAAGGAGTAGTTGAAACCAACGGTAACATGAACGACCCCGATTTTCAGCAGAATATTTTCAACGAATTCCTGCGGTGTTGTCTCGGCAAATTCCAGAGAGAAAGGCAATAAGAACACTTTGTCTACGCCAAATTTCTCAAATAGCATAATTTTCTCATCCTTGCCAGTAATCAATTCCAGTTTTCTATCTGGATGAAGTACCTTCAGCGGATGGGGATCAAAAAGTAAAACTGAAAACAATGTCTTCAGTGAACGTGCTTTCTCCAAGCCGTCCTTCAACAGCTCCTGGTGTCCTAGGTGTATACCGTCAAAATTCCCCAGAGCAAGCACAGTCGGCTCAAATTTTTGTCCCGGAATCAAAGTGCAAACTTCCAAAAACCTTTACCCCCTAGTACCTTGTTAACCTTTGCTAACCCATGACCTTATTGGGGCATAAACATCCGTTTTCCCAATTCCCTACGCCAATAAAACGTCCCTCACAAAATACCTGAACAGGAAGCTGTTCCCCGTACACTTCAGCATTAACAAGATCCCCTCCGGTAGAAAGCCCGTTTCGGAAAGCGGCAAGCCGATAGGCCGGTATACTTGCCTTTGGCAGTGTGAGTCCCCATTCCGGAGCCAGGAGCATGTGTTCATCGCCGTCGGCAAGCGCCTGGTCAATCTCTTCCAGTGTGTAGGTGGAATCCAGCGTAAACTTGCCTGCGCTTAATCTAAGCAAAAAGGACATATGTGCACCGCAACCCAGGGCAGCGCCAATATCGTGACATAAAGTGCGTATATACGTTCCTTTGGAGCATTCCACATCGAATAGAACTCTTGGAAACTTCTCTTCATGCCATTCCACCAGATCCAGCCGCTTGATCTCAACCTGTCTTTTTTCTCTTGCAACATCGATCCCCTGGCGGGCATATTCGTACAGACGCCTGCCATTTTTTCTGACAGCGGAATACATCGGTGGTTCTTGTTCAATGACACCAAGAAAATTCTCCAGTGTATTTACAAATTGCTCTCGTGATACTATAGGCACAATCCTCGATAGTTCCTGTCCGAAAGTATCCTGCGTATCTGTCGTGATTCCGAGTGTAATCTCAGCTCTATAACTTTTTCCCTGGTCGCTATGGTATTCTGCCAGCCGCGTTGCCTTGCCAAGGCAAATCGGAAGCACCCCGGTAGCTCCGGGATCCAGCGTCCCAATATGGCCTGCCTTGCCGGCTTTTGTTTTTCGAAGCAGCCACCTAACAACGTCTGTGGAGGTCATGCCAACAGGTTTTAAAACATTAATGATCCCGTCCAACGTTCAGGGCCTCCTCAAGTGCGGATACAATCATTTGCCTGGCTTGACCCATTGTTCCATTAATAGAACAGCCTGA
This sequence comes from Dehalobacter restrictus DSM 9455, assembly GCF_000512895.1. NCBI lineage: Bacteria > Bacillati > Bacillota > Clostridia > Eubacteriales > Desulfitobacteriaceae > Dehalobacter > Dehalobacter restrictus. The sequence goes on along the minus strand of NZ_CP007033.1, from coordinate 1,125,428 downwards.
TGCCCGCCGGTGTCCGCCTCCGCCGAACCGGCTCGCAACTTGATTTACATCAAGCCAGGTATTGGATCGGAAACTGACTTTGATTTCATCCGGGGCAATTTCTTTTAACAGCGCAGCAGCTTCCACCTTTTCAATATTGCGTGCATAGTTCACCAAGCCTTCACTCAAGCTCTCATCTGCACCTGTTTCTTCAAAGTCTTCTCTGGTCAGAACAATGACAGCCATCGTTCCCTGCTGATGAAGTTCCAGGTTCGTCAGTGCTTTTTGCAGCAGTCTGGTCTGAGCCAAGCTTTTCTGTTCAAACAGTATATTGTTGATCTGAACAAGATCAAGGCCTGTTTTGAGCAATTCCGCAGCAATCCTGAAACTTTCGACTGTGGTATTGCTGTAGCTGAATCTGCCTGTATCCGTGATGATCGCAGTATAGAGATTCTCTGCAATTTCTTTGGTCATGGAAACTCCCATTTCACCCAGCAGGTGAAAAATCATTTCACCTGTGGCGGCTGCGCCGGCGTCAATCCAATTAACCGTACCAAAACCGTTATTGGAAATATGATGATCGATATTAATCACCGTTTTCCCCTGAAGAAACTCCGGGCAAAGACCACTGTACGCCCTTTCCGCTTCAGCGCAGTCAATAAAAATAAGGGTTTCTGGAAACTCTTCCGGAGGCAGAACAGAACATATCTTGTCCACACCCGGAAGAAACTTCAAATTCACCGGCAGAAACCCAGGATTATAATAACATATTTTTTTGTTCAGACCTTCTAAGGCAATCCCCAAAGCAAGCATTGAACCAATGCAGTCCCCATCCGGGGATATATGCGTAAGCAGTGCAGCCTCGGAGATTGTATCCAATTTTTTAGCCAGTTCTGAGATCACCTTATTCGTCGTCTTGTCCATCGCTGGATTCACCTTTCGCGCCAACCTCACGAAGCAGCTTGGAAATATGGGCGCCATGTTCGATAGACTGATCATACTTGAAAGTGATCTCGGGAAAATAGCGCAGGCTGATGATTTTACCCAGTTCGCTGCGCAGATATCCGGATGCTTTATTTAAAACATCTAAACTGCTTTTCATTTCTTCTTCTGTTCCCAATACGCTGACGAATATTTTGGCATGCCTTAAATCGTCAGCTACCTCCACATCCGTGACGGTCACGAATCCAAGCCGCGGGTCTTTGATATCCTCCCGGATCATTTGTGCCACTTCTGCTTTGATCGATTCTGCCAGGCGAAAAGCCCTGTGTTTAGCCATTCAGAAAACCTCCAATGCTGGTCTAGAGCTCTCTTTTAACTTCCTCCATCGTAAAGGCTTCCAAGATATCTCCTTCTTTAAGATCATTGAAGTTCTTTAAGCCAATCCCGCATTCGTATCCTTCCGCAACTTCCTTGGCATCATCCTTGAAACGTCTCAGAGATTCCAGGTCTCCCTCGTGAACGACAACTCCATCTCTGATTACCCTGATCTTATCCGACCGATGAATCTTGCCGTCAGTTATATAGCTTCCAGCGACAGTTCCAGCCTTTGGCACCTTGAAAATCTGACGGACTTCCGCTTTACCCTGTATGACTTCCTTGAAGGTCGGTTCGAGCAGGCCCTCCATCGCTGCCTTAATGTCATCAATCGCATCATAGATGACTCTGTACATCCTGATGTCCACACCCTGGAGTTCTGCTGTCGATTTTGTGTTGGAATCATGTCTGACATTAAAGCCAATAATGATCGCATTGGAAGCAGCAGCGAGCATCACGTCGGATTCACTGATCGCACCGACTCCGCCGTGAATGATGTTTACGCGTACTTCTGAGGTCGTCAGCTTGTCCAGAGACTGCTTAATAGCTTCGACAGAGCCCTGAACGTCAGCTTTAATAATGATATTCAAATCTTTGACTTCGCCTTCTTTGATCTTATCGAAAAGATCATCAAGGCTAATCCTAGATTTTTGTTTGACTTCTTCCGCTTTTTTCTCATCCATTCTGGCTTCGGTAACGCTGCGGGCGAGTTTCTCATCGTTAACAACGTTGAAGATTTCTCCCGCCGGCGGAACTTCAGACAATCCCTGAACCTCCACAGGCATGGAAGGTCCCGCTTTTTTTACTCTGCGGCCTTTGTCGTCAACCATCCCCCTGATTCGGCCAAAGGAATGCCCGGCAACAATAATGTCACCGATATTCAGCGTACCTTTGGATACCAGGACAGTTGCTACAGGCCCCTTGCCTTTATCGAGCTTCGCTTCAATAACGGTTCCGGTTGCCTTCCGGTTCGGATTAGCTTTCAGATCTTTCATCTCTGCAACAAGCAGGACCATTTCCAGCAGAGTGTCAATGTTGAGTCTAGCTTTGGCTGAGACCGGTACCGTGATCGTATCCCCGCCCCATTCTTCAACAACTAAGCCGTACTCGGTCAGTTCCTGTTTGACACGGTCCGGATTGGCATTTTCTTTATCAATTTTATTGATAGCAACAATGATGGGGACATTGGCCGCTTTGGCATGGTTGATCGCTTCCACAGTCTGGGGCATGACACCATCATCCGCAGCAACAACCAGTATGGCAATATCTGTGACCTGGGCCCCTCTCGCTCTCATGGCTGTAAAAGCCTCGTGACCAGGAGTATCCAGGAAAGTAATTTTTTGATTTTTAATTTCTACCTGATAAGCACCGATATGCTGCGTAATCCCACCAGCTTCAGATTCGGTGACATTGGCGGAACGAATCGCATCGAGCAAAGATGTTTTTCCATGGTCGACGTGGCCCATGACCGTGACAACCGGAGGACGGAATTTGAGCGTGGACGCATCATCTTCTACTTCCTCAATGACTGCCATGGATTTTTCGGCTCTAACCTCAAGCGTCATGCCCATTTCAGTAGCGACAATCGTTGCTGTATCAGCATCAATTTCCTGATTGATGGTCGCCATAACACCAAGCTTCATTAATTCCTTGATGACTTCACCGGCTTTGCGGCTCATTCTGAGCGCCAGTTCCTGAACTGACAAGGACTCAGGAATAATAATATGCTTGGGAACCACTTCTTTAACCATCTTATTGGGTTGGTTCCGATTTGGTTGATTCCGGTCATTTTTTCTTAAGATGGAAGAAAAATCTTTTTCATCATTGCGCCGTTTATCAAATAAAAACTCTTTATTCTCATGGGCTTTCTTTTTCTCCGGTGGCTGGCGTTTTACCGGCTGCTCGGCGACAGTAAGCTCAACGGATTTTCCTTCAATCTTGATCCTCTGAGTTTGTAGGGGCTTTTTTATCTGCTCCCGGACGCTGTCCCTGGGAAGGTCTTCTTCCTGTGTCGGAGAACGGACGTCCGCCGCCCTGCGGTCTCCGGTCATCACCTGCAGGACGCTGTGATGGACGGAAATCACCCTGCGGTCTCGGCGCATACGGCCGGTCACCGCTCATCGGCGGTCTTTGACCCTGCGGTCTGAATTCTCCTGGTGGTCTTTGACCCTGCGGTCTCATCTCGCCTGGCGGTCTTTGGCCCTGCGGTCTGAATTCACCTGGCGGTCTTTGGCCCTGCGGTCTGAATTCACCTGGCGGTCTTTGGCCCTGCGGTCTGAATTCACCCGGCGGTCTTTGGCCCTGCGGTCTCATCTCACCCGGCGGTCTTTGACCCTGCGGTCTGAATTCACCTGGCGGTCTTTGGCCCTGCGGTCTCATCTCACCTGGCGGTCTTTGACCCTGCGGTCTCATCTCACCTGGCGGTCTTTGGCCCTGCGGTCTCATCTCGCCTGGCGGTCTTTGGCCCTGCGGTCTCATCTCGCCTGGCGGTCTTTGGCCCTGCGGTCTCATCTCGCCTGGCGGTCTTTGGCCCTGCGGTCTCATCTCGCCTGGCGGTCTTTGGCCCTGCGGTCTCATCTCGCCTGGCGGTCTTTGGCCCTGCGGTCTCATCTCGCCTGGCGGTCTTTGGCCCTGCGGTCTCATCTCGCCTGGCGGTCTTTGGCCCTGCGGTCTCATCTCGCCTGGCGGTCTTTGGCCCTGCGGTCTCATCTCGCCTGGCGGTCTTTGGCCCTGCGGTCTCATCTCGCCTGGCGGTCTTTGGCCCTGCGGTCTCATCTCACCTGGCGGTCTTTGGCCCTGCGGTCTCATCTCGCCTGGCGGTCTTTGACCCTGCGGTCTCATCTCACCTGACGGTCTTTGATCCTGACTTTTTTTGTGACCTTCTGCATCTCTGAAGCTTTCCGGGGGAATATCTTCTTCGGTCCTTTTTCTGGCAGGGACTTTTTCCTCAGCCCCGGCAGCCTTAACCGGCTTGCTTACTTCTTTTTGCTGTGATTCGCCTGTCTTGGTCAGCGCTTTTTTAACTTTTTCAACTTCCTCCGTGGATACCGCACTTAAGTGGTTTTTCACTGGTACCCCAATATCATTAAACTTTTCCATTAAAGCCTTGCTGGATATATTCAATTCTTTAGCCAGTTCGTGAACTCGAATATTGGTCACATTGTCACCCCCCAAAAACGAAAATAGAAATATAACCTTTCAACTCCTTATCTCTTACTGGGGACATTAAAACATTTAAACCCGCTCATTTTCAGGTGTGTCCCCCAACCTGATGATTGCTTTGGCGAAACCGTCATCCATAATCAGTATAAGTGCTCTTGGTGATAATCCGACAGCCGTCCCGAGTTCTTGTTTCGTGCTGCAGATCATAACCGGAATATGAAGATCATCGGCCCATTGCGTGTACTTGGTGATAGAGCCCGGTGAATCTTCTGCAATAATCAATAACGAGCCCTTTTGTTTTTTTAAGAATGCTTCAACCTGTGATTCTCCGGAAGAAATTTTCCCGGCTCTCCTTGCCATTCCAAGCAATGATAATATTTTTGGTGTCAAGAAGAATTCATCTGCCTTTCAATTTCGGCCAGCATCTCTTTGGTCGGTTTGATGCCAAAAGTTTTTTCAAAACGGTTTTGTTTCAGAGCTTTTATCAGACAATCTGGACACTGGCAAAGGTAAGCTCCACGCCCATTTTTCTTGGAAGAAGGATCAAATTCCAATACTCCCTCAGATGTTTTCACGATTCTCAATAATTCTTTTTTTGGTTTCATTTCCTGGCAGCCAAGACACATGCGCAGAGGGATTTTTCGTACCTTCATTTTCTCACCTTTCAGGAATTACTTTTGGTCACTGAAGCCTATTTTTTCTTGCTTGAAGATTTGGCCTTTTTCTTGGGTTTCTCTGCTTCCTGCTGTTCATCTACTTGGGAAGCTTCATTAGCAGGTGATTCTAATTCTGAATATGACACATCAGCATCACTGTTTTCATTTCGGGCATTTTCATCGCCGTCATATTCTGCAGATTCATCGTATTCATCGTAGTATTGGCTATCCTCGTCCTCCTGATAACTCCCGTCACCATATTCATCGTATCCTTCTTCTGTGTAGTCCTGATAGCCTTCATCATATTCCTGATATTCTTCTTCAGATTCTTCATACTCGCCTTCTACATAATCGCCGTAGGGTTCGTCTTCATAATCTGTATATTCTCCTTCTTCATAGGGTTCATACGCCTGTTCATAGTACTCACTCTCATATTCTTCATCCTGATAGCTGTCTTCCGGGATCAAATTCTGAGCGAGCGCCTGCGTTTCGTTCTTAATATCGATTTTCCAGCCGGTCAGCTTTGCAGCCAGTCTGGCGTTCTGTCCTTCTTTCCCGATAGCGAGGGATAATTGATAGTCCGGCACGACCACCAACGTTACCTTGTCTTCATACCGCGGATAAACACCCAGGACTCTGGCCGGGGAAAGCGCATTGGAGACAAAATCAATCGGATCAGCCGACCAGTTGATGATGTCCATTTTTTCGCCTTTCAGTTCATTCACAATATTCTGTACCCTGCTGCCCTTTGGTCCAACACACGCTCCAACCGGATCAACGTTTTTGTCTTTCGAGTAAACGGCAATTTTAGAGCGTGCACCTGCTTCCCTTGCAACTGCTTTGATTTCTACAATTCCATCGTGAATCTCCGGAACTTCCAGCTCAAACAATCGTTTGATCAGTCCTGGATGGGTGCGGGAAAGTAAAATTTGGGGGCCTTTGGTCGTTTTCTTCACTTCAACAACATAGGCCTTGATTCTTTCAAAAGGCTGGTAGTTTACTCCGGGATTCTGCTCTGAGGCAGGCAGTACGGCCTCCACCTTGCCAAGATCCACAATGACGTTACGCTGTTCATAGCGTTGGACAATACCGGTGACAATATCTCCCTCGCGATTAATATATTCATCGTATATTAATCCACGTTCAGCCTCACGTATTCTTTGGACAACAACCTGCTTAGCAGTCTGCGCTGCGATGCGGCCAAAGTCACGCGGGGTGACTTCAAATTCAACAATATCTTCAGTTGAATAGTTCGGGTCCATTTTTTTAGCTTCTTCTAATGATATTTGGGTGCGAGGATCATCCGCAATTTCCACAACGTTTTTGCGGGCATATACTTTAATTTCTCCATTCAAGCGGTCTATATGGATCCTTACATTCTGTAAAGAGGAAAAGTTCTTTTTATATGCCGATATCAGAGCAGCTTCAATCGCTTCAAACAATATCTCTGTCGAAATACCTTTTTCTTTTTCTAATTCGTGAATTGCCTCAATGAACTCCATGTTCATCTGTCTGAATCCCTCCTCAAAATCATTTTAAAAATCAAAAGTAAGATGGGCCTTTTCAATTAGCGACAAAGGAATGGCAATCTTCCGCCCCTCATATTCTAGGATAACCTGGTCATCAGCCAGTCCTTTTAAATTTCCGGTAAAGCGGCTGTATCCCTCAAACACTTCTGTCGTATTAATACTGACAAGCTTTCCTGTATATTTAATATAATCTTCTCTCTTTTTAAGCGGTCTCTCAATTCCGGGAGAAGAGACTTCCAGCATATAGGCCTGAGGAATCGGGTTTTCTTTATCCAGAACCTCATTAATTTGATGGCTTACCTCGGCACAGTCGTCAATCTCTACTCCGCCTTCCTTATCAATATATAATCGCAGATACCAGTAAGCACCTTCCTTAACATACTCGACATCGACGAATTCCAGTCCCAGCTCCATTACGAGTGGCTCTGCCAAACTTCTAACTTTGTTTAGAATAGAATTGCTCATCGTGTACTCCTTTTAGAGTTAAGCATTTTTTATTTTTTCATCATACCAAATGAAAGAGTGGGTAATCCCCACTCTGAACCAAAAATCTGCTTAGAATAAAATTCCTGCTTTTACTATATCATATACTGTTTCCGTCTGCAATATTCCTAATGTCCAGTTTAAAACAAACTCAGCTGATTTTTATCGGGCAGCCCTTCCAGACACCCGTGCTGCTGAAGCGTTTCAATGACGGTTTTGCTGATCTTTCCGTTGGATCGGGCCTGGATATCTTCGACAGATTTGATCGTTCCATGTTCCCTGAGTTTGACCAAACTCGCCGCAGCCGTTTCACCGACTCCCTGCAGGGATGACAGTGGCGGCAGGAGCCCATCAGGTGTTACCTGAAAACGTACCGCATCTGATTCCCACAGATTAACCTTGCGCAGCTTAATCTTCCGGCAGTACATTTCCACCACAATCTCAAGGATCGTCTGCAGGTTCTTGTCCTTAGCCGTTGCATTGTTGCCTTTGGCGGCAATTTCTTTGATAGCCTCCCGGCACTTTTTCACACCGCTGCAGATCAGTTCCGCATCAAACTCATCTGCCCTGACGGTAAAAAATGTGGCATAAAACGCTTCAGGATAATTGATCTTAAACCAAGCGATCCTGAAAGCCATTGTCACATAAGCTACAGCATGGGCCTTCGGAAACATATAGCTGATCTTCTGACAAGAGTCAATATACCAATCCGGAACATTTTGTTTTTTCATAGCCTCAATATCTTCATCTTTGAGTCCTTTACCCTTGCGGACCGACTCCATAATTTTAAAGGCATGGCTGGAATTAAGTCCCATCTGAATCAAATAGATCATAATGTCATCACGGCAGGCAATAATGTTGGAGATGTCAGCTGTACCGTTTAAGACAAGGTCCTGGGCATTGCCAACCCAGACATTCGTACCATGGGAAAGTCCGGATATTCTGACCAAATGGGAAAAGCTTGAAGGTTTGGTGTCTTCCAGCATCTGTCTTACAAATTTTGTACCAAATTCCGGGATACCGAGTGTTCCGGTCGTGGACCCGATTTCCTCCGCAGTCACGTCAAGCGCATCCGTACTCGAAAAAAGTGAGAGGGTTTGCGTGTCATCGAGTCGGATTTTCTTGGCATCAAGCCCTGTCAGGTCCTCCAGCATTTTAATCGACGTCGGATCGTCATGACCGAGCAGGTCCAGTTTGGTTAAACGCCCGGAGATGGAATGGTAGTCGAAGTGGGTCGTAATAATATCTGAGGAGGTGTCGTTAGCTGGCCTTTGCAGCGGGGTAAAATCAAAGACATCGCATTCTTTCGGGATAACCATTAATCCTCCCGGGTGCTGTCCTGTTGTTCTTTTTACGCCCGTACAGCCGTTAACCAGCCGGTTCAGTTCTGTCTGGTTATATTTGACCTTTCTTTCTTCAAGGTAATTTTTCACAAAACCATAGGCAGTTTTTTCAGCAATCGTGGAGATCGTTCCGGCCCGAAAAACATTTTCCTTGCCAAATATCTCCTCGGTGTATTTCATAGCTCTGGGCTGATATTCTCCCGAGAAATTTAGATCGATATCAGGAACCTTGTCTCCTTTAAAGCCCAGGAAGGTTTCAAACGGGATGTCATGTCCGTCTTTGACCAGTTCCCTGCCGCACTGCGGACATATTTTATCCGGCAGATCCACACCTGCTCCGGCGATTCCGTCCGTCACAAACTCTGAATAAAGACACTCCGGGTTAGCACAACGATAGTGTGGCGGAAGCGGATTGACCTCCGTGATGCCGGTAAAAGTTGCGACGAGTGATGAACCGACGGAACCCCTTGATCCGACCAGATAACCATCCTCGTTCGATCTTTTTACGAGCAGATGCGCAATCAGGTACAACACAGCAAAACCGTTGCCGATAATGGAATCCAGTTCCTTATTTAAGGTTTTCTGAACCATTTCCGGCAAAGGATTGCCGTACAGCTCATACGCTCTGGTCATCGTCATATCCCGGATTTTATCGGCAGCGCCTTCAATCTTCGGTTCAAAAAAGTCGTCCGGGAACGGTTTGATTTCAGCGACCTGTTCAGCAATCATTCTCGGTGTTGCAACTACCGCCCGATAGGCATCCTCTTCATCAAGATAAGCAAATTCCTTGAGCATTTCATCCGTTGACCTGAAATACAGCGGAGCCTGCTCATCGGCATCGGCAAAGCCTTTCCCGGCCATCAAAATTCTTCGGTAAACTTCATCTTCCTTATCAAGAAAATGGACGTCACAGGTAGCCGCGACAGGAATACCAAGTTCCTTGCTAAGAGAGACAATGCGCCGATTAATATCGATCAATTCTTGTTCACTGGAAACCTCACCGTTTTTCAGCATAAACTGATTGTTCCCCAGCGGCTGGATTTCCAGATAATCGTAATACAAAGCAATTTTTTTGATTTCTGCCGCATCTTTTTTTTGCAAGATTGCCCGCATCAGTTCTCCTGATTCGCAGGCCGAACCAAGGATCAAACCTTCCCTGTGGGCATCAAGCAGTGAACGTGGAATGCGGGGACGTCTGTAAAAATACTCCATATGGGAAGCGGTAACAAGTTTATACAGATTTTTTAAGCCGATATAATCCTTAGCCAGAATAATAATATGAAAAGAACGGCTGCGGCTCAACTCGACCGGATTAGTTCCAGCATCCTCGACCAAATAGCCTTCCATGCCATAGATGATTTTGACACCGTACTTTTTCCCGGCTTCAGCTGCATCCGGGAAAGCCTGAACGACCCCGTGGTCTGTTACAGCAATCGCGGTATGTCCCCATTCACCGGCTCGCTTCACCATGTTTTGGATCGATGAAACACCATCCATTTCCGAATGCTTGGTGTGCAGATGCAGTTCAACCCGTTTCTCTTCCGCAAGATCCGGCTTGGACGTCTTCGAAACAGTCATCATATCCCTTGGCATCAACGTCAGCTCGGTCGTATAACGATCGAACTGCACGGCCCCTTTCACTCTGAGCCAGTCACCTTTGTTGATTTCCAGAGGTTTTTTCCCTTCGTCAAAGAACAGTTTGCAGCCTATTGAGTTTGTCTTGTCTGTCAACCCGAACGACAATAATTGACGTCCGCTTTTTAATCGTCTGATTTCTGTTTCGCAGACCTCACCCTCTACAATGACCTGTTTCTCCTCGTCATGAATATCGGCTAACGGAGCCGGCGTACCCTTTATCTCTCTGCCAAGCAAAACAGCATTCTGCTCTTTCTTCTCTTTTTTCTCTTCAGACTTTTTGGACAGGATTTCCTCTACATACTTCTGCTCTTCTTTTTCCGCGTCAAAATAGATTTCTTCTTCAGCAGCAGTCTCTTCAATTTCCCAGAAAATTCTTGCCTCCATACCATATTTCTGCTGAAAGAAGCTTTCCAGACTATCCTGTTTCAACTGACAATATTCCATCGCCATCATGCTCGGAACGAAGAAGGTCAATCTGTTATTAACAACCTCGTATTTTACGGAAGCATTCAGCCAGACCTTAAGGGAAGGCACTTTCTCGTGAATATCCTGGATGATTTGCAGCCAATGTTCTTGACAAAGCATCTCTAGGGTAAAATCGGGAGACATTTTTGTTTTTATCTCAATCGTGATTCCGTTATTTTCGTTCCCACTATTTAATCTTTTCTTTAGGGATTCAGTTAAGAGGCCCAGAATCTCTTCCTGGACCGGACAGGATAAAGAAAGATGGAGTATCCACTTTCTTTGTTCAGGAACAATCTCCACCCTCTCCAGCAGTATGTAATTTAGAAAAGTATCCAGCCTCATGCTGACATCACTTGGTAGTTCCTGATAAAACGGTGTTGCTTCCAGTTTGACTGCCGCATTTAACACCAATGAATGCCTCCTCTGTATCCAAACGCAATTTCACATCACTGCATATTACTATGTAACTTACTATGTAACTTATTTGGGGTTGGTCTGTATGCCACAAATCCGCTTTCGGCCGTTGTGTCATCCATGACACAAAAGGCCGCGCTTCGCACTCCATGCTCCGCTTGACGCTGGAATTGTGGCACACAGACTGAATCTTTGGATAATCTTTGGATAATCTTTGGATAATCTTTGGATAATAAGATTATAATGTTTGCTTAAATTAAGCATGTAACTTTGAGAAGTATAACGAGTACACTGTTCTTTTCTTTTAATAAATTCTCAAGAATAATCTACATTCTGACATGCAGACTTGCTTGAATAACCCTAAGATCAGTCTGGGGGCCACAGTTCCCGCGCCTGGATGGCGAAGCACGGCCTTTTGACGGCCATGGATGGCAAGGAGCGACGCGTCAAGGAAGACGCAACGGCCGAAAAGCGGTATTGTGGCCCCCAGACCTGCCATACATAACGGTTTTTTAATACTCAATAATCAACAATTTGTGTAAGATTTTGAAAACGTGGCTCTAGACACGACAGGCTTCTTTGATAATTTCTGTTACAAGACTGCAAACGCGGTCCGCCTCAACCAGCTCAACTTGCCGGGTGCTTCTGTTGTACAGTTCAACTTTGCCTTCAGCGAGTGCTTTAGCGCCGATGGTCAGTCTTAGAGGATATCCGACGAGATCCGCATCCTTGAATTTTACGCCGGGACGTTCGTCCCTGTCATCGTATACTGTCTCGATTCCGAGGGCTTTTAATTCTTCATAAAGCCGTTCAGCAGTGGCAACGACATTTTCGTCCTTTAAGGAAACCGGGACGATAATACAATGATACGGGGCAATCGGCATCGGCCAGATAATTCCGTTCTCATCATAATTCTGCTCAATGGCGGCAGCCATTGTTCTGCTGACGCCTATCCCATAGCAGCCCATATAGCAGACCTTTTCCTTACCAGTATCGTCGAGGTAGGTTGCCTGAAGGGCCTGACTGTATTTCGTGCCAAGGTTGAAGACTTGTCCGACTTCAATCCCACGGGCTTCCTGGAGCCGTCCCTGGCATTTCGGGCAGGGTTCACCCGGCGTTACCATTCTGAGGTCTGCTATTTTGGCAGGAATAAAATCCTTTCCGCAAGCAACACCGAGCAGATGATAATCTTTTTTATTGGCTCCGCAGACTCCCTGTTTCATCTCAGCTACTTCAAGGTCTGCGGCAACATAGACATCCTTAAGTCCAACCGGTCCGATGAACCCGTGCTCGCAGTTGAAAACCTCTCGGACTTCCTCCGGGTCAGCCATTCTGAGGTTCAGGAACGGTCCGAGCATATTATTGACCTTGATTTCATTGACTTCCCGGTCTCCCCTAACCAGGACAAGTATAAAACGGTCGTCGCCTTTATACAAAAGCGTTTTTATCAGAGAAGACTTGTTGATTTTTAAGAAATCAGCCAGCTGGTCAATCGTTTTAATATTGGGGGTATGAACCTCACCTGTCCGGCCTGCCAGAATATCCTGATCAGTGTCTGGATGCGGCAGACATTCAGCTTTCTCGACATTGGCGGCATAATCGCAATCTGGACAGAATACCACCGCAGCCTCTCCGGATTCGGCCAGCACCATAAATTCATGGGTTCCGCCTGTTCCGCCAATCGCACCGGCATCTGCCTCGACAGCACGGAAAGTCAGCCCACAGCGCGTAAAAATCCGTTCATAAGCCTCATACATCTTGCGGTAGCTTTCCCTGGAACCTTCAGGATCCCTGTCAAAAGAATATAAGTCCTTCATGATAAATTCTCTGCCGCGCATCAGTCCGAAACGTGGTCTTCTTTCATCACGGTATTTATTTTGAATCTGGTACAGAAGGAGCGGCAGCTGTTTGTAGGAACGGACTTCACTTCTGACCAAGTCGGTGATGACTTCTTCATGCGTGGGTCCGAGACAGAATTCCCGGTCATGCCGGTCTTTTAATCGGAACATCTCCGGACCATAGACATCCCAGCGTCCGGTTTCTTTCCACAGCTCAGCCGGCTGGACAATCGGCAGCATGACTTCCTGCCCGCCTTTGGCATCCATCTCTTCGCGCACGATTTGCTCGATCTTTTTAATTACTCTGAGTCCCAGAGGAAGATATGTATAAATCCCGGCTGCAGCTTTGCGGATAAATCCGGCTCTCAGCATGAGCTGGTGACTGATCACTTCGGCTTCTGCAGGCACTTCCCGCAAGGTCGGATTCAATAATTGGCTAACTTTCATTGTTTATTTCTTCCTTTCAACAAGTGCTTGCTCTTAAAAAGTTCTTGCTCTTCAATATTACCATTTTCACACAGGATTAAACAACCGGAAAACCGCTGATTTATTTTTAAAGATCTATCAGAAAATGTTTAGTGTTTTTCTGATAGACTTAAATCGTCTTCGATTTTCTCCATCAAAGCCGGCACTAATTCATCTTCAGGCAGCTGTGCGATGACCTCACCCCGTGCAAAAAGCAGCCCCCTGCCTTTTCCTCCTGCAATGCCAAAATCGGCTTCCCGGGCTTCCCCAGGGCCATTGACCACACAGCCCATCACGGCTATGGATACGCTCTTGGATGGTGCCGGTAAAGCTTCAAGTCTCTGTTCTACTTCCTCTGCCAGATGAACTAAATCCACCTGAGTCCTGCCGCAGGTCGGACAACTGATTAATTCGAATCCGCCTTTCTTAAGATCCAGTACCCGCAGAATCTGCTGGGCAACCGGAATCTCTGCTGCAGGATCGCCTGTCAGTGAGACTCTGATCGTATCGCCGATGCCTTCAGCCAGAAGTGTTCCTATGCCGATTGCAGACTTTACCACCCCGGATCTGACCGTACCGGCTTCGGTTACCCCGACATGCAGCGGATAGTCCACCCGATGGGCAATCATGCGGTAAGCGTCAATCATCAACGGAACATGGGACGATTTCAGGGAGATCTTGATATGATGATAGTTTTCCTGTTCCAGGATGCCGACATGGCCCAAAGCGCTTTCGACCATCCCTTCCGCGGTCGGTCCGCCGTATTTCTCAAGGATTTCCTTTTCCAGAGATCCGGTATTGACTCCGATCCGGATCGGGATGTTTCTTTCGCGGACCGCGTTGATCACCTCTTGTACTTTCCAGCGCTCACCAATATTTCCCGGATTGATCCGGAGTCCATGAACCCCATTTGCAACAGCTTTAAGTGCAAGCCGGTAGTCAAAGTGAATATCCGCAACTACCGGGATCGGACTTAGGCTGCAGATGTCTTTCAATGCAAGCGCAGCCTGCTCATTTAAGACAGCTATCCGGATAATCTCACAGCCAATGCCAGCCAAGTGCCTGATCTGATTGAGGGTGGCTTGAACATCCCGGGTATCCGTATTGGTCATCGACTGAATCACGACCGGATTACTACCGCCAATCGCCACCGATCCGATTTTCACTTCTCGCGTAATCCTACGTTTCAATCGATTAACCCTCCTATTTTGACGTAGTTTATCTTGGGCTAGTCTGTGGGCCACAATGCCGCTTCTCGGCTGTTGTGCCCTCCGTGGCACAAAAAGCCGCGCTCCGCATCGTGCTCCGCTGACAGCGGAACTGTGGCCCCCAGACTAATTCTTAAGTTTAATTTGCAAGCTAGATCAAGGAGCCAGAAAGTATCTCTATGAAGAAGAAGCCTGCCAAGCTCCTTCAAGCGCTCTGATATCATCGATTGGATGCATTCAGATGATGATTGACCTAGCTAACGTCATTCGTTTGCATAGCGTTGGGAACTTAAAGGCTAAAGAATAATCCGTGCTTAAATCAAATCAGATAAACACGCTTTTTATTCGTGATTAAAATCTAGTATGAATTCCCAGCAAGAGAACTATAATTGTATTCTCTACATAGAAGAACTGCAACTTCCGTATAAGTCATGCCAATTACCCTAAAAATCAGGCTACGGGCCACAGTTTCGCTGTGAGCGGAGCAAGGATTGCGTAGCGCGGCTTTTGTGTCAAGGAGGACACAACGGCCGAAAAGCGATATTGTGGCCCGCAGCCTTGCCCAAACAATAGGGTTTCAAATAACATTCATAATTCAAACGCTATAGAGACATATCCGCTTTTCTTAAACCAAAAAAGTCTACTTCGTAACAATCCTCAGTATATCCTGATACGTCACCGCGATCATCAGCGCAATGAGCAGCGCAAAGCCTGTCAGCTGAATCCAGCCTTTCTTTTCGATACTTAAAGGCTTACGCCGGATTCCTTCAAAAGTCATCACGGCCAGCTGACCGCCATCGAGCGCCGGCAGCGGCAGAATATTTAATACACCAAAGTTGATGCTGAGCACAGCAGCCAGGGTAAATAGCGATGACATGCCCTGTTTTACGCCTTCCCCGATGACCTGGGCAACACCAATCGGACCCGAAAGTTCAACCGGCGCCTTACCGGTAATCATATGAATCAGATAAAGGACGAGTTGTCTAGTAAACTCTACCGTCTGCAGAAAACCATATTGAATGGATTTCAGGACGGATACTTTCTGCATGGTATAAGAAGGCGCAATCCCGATCAATCCTTTTCCAAGCTCCTGATCATAGGCCGGGGTAATCTCAATCGTGACAATTTGTTTCGTATCCGCTTTTTCTACGGCAAACGACATCTTTTCTCCGGGGTTGGTGTGAATTTGCTGCGTTACAGAATTCCAGTCTGGAGTCTCTGTGCCATTGATCGCAATAATTCTGTCTCCGGCGGCGAGTCCCGCCGTGGCTGCAGGTTTACCCAGTGACACCTCACCGATTAGGTTCTGGTTATCGGCTACGGCTACACCAAAAAAGGCAAAAGCAACCACAAAAAGCACCGCACCGAGGATGAAGTTCATGAGCGGTCCGGCCACAATGACGGCCATTCTCTTCCAGATTGATTTGCTTTCAAAACTTCGGGCCAACAGTTCCTCCCTGCTGACCTGATCGCTTTCTTCGACTTCTTCAGCACTTAAGAATCTGCAAAACCCTCCCAGAGGCAGTATCCTGACGGAGTAAAGCGTTTCCTTACCCTGGAACCCAAAAAGCTTTGGCCCAATGCCAAAAGCAAATTCCAGCACTTTGATCCCCGATCTCTTGGCTATGATAAAATGCCCAAATTCATGCACAAATACCAAAACGCCAAATATTACGATAAAAGCAATTACCGTTTTCAATATTTCAAACAAACCATTCACCTCAACCCAAATTTATTTGTGATGCAGCATACTCCCTAGCCCATCTGTCCGCAGTCAGTACGGTATCCAGGTCCTTTATCTCCAGAACCTGATGGGCCTGACAAGTGCGTTCCACAAGTTCGTGCATCTCAAGATATTTTATGCGTCCTGCCAAGAAAGCATGTACACAGATTTCGTTGGCAGCATTCATGACAGCAGGAAGTGTCCCTCCCGTCTGACCGCAGGAACAAGCGAATTTCAAAAATGGGAAAGCAGCCAAATCGGGCTTCTCAAACGTTAAGCTCTTTCCGGCAAGCGAAAGTTCCGGCAAACGGTTTTCCCAGCGTTCGGGATAGGTCAGCGCATACTGAATCGGAATGCGCATATCCGGTATGCCAAGCTGGGCAAGAACAGTGCCGTCACGGAATTCAACCATCGAGTGAACAATGCTCTGAGGATGAACCAAGACATCAATTTGGTCATAATCTACGCCGAAAAGAAATTTTGCCTCAATAACTTCCAAACCTTTGTTCATCATGGTTGCCGAATCAATGGTGATCTTGGCGCCCATATTCCAGTTCGGATGTTTCAGCGCCATTACCGGTGTTACCTCAGCCAGCCTTTCCCTGCTCCATCCTCTGAAAGGGCCGCCTGAAGCAGTCAGAATGATTTTCTTAACTGCATTTTCGTTGCCGCTGAGACACTGGAACACAGCAGAGTGCTCACTGTCAACAGGAATGATGGAACAGCCGTTCCGTTCTGCTGTCTGCATTACAAGTTCCCCTGCGGCAACGAGCGTTTCTTTGTTGGCCAGCGCAATATTTTTTCCTGCGTTCAGTGCAGCCAGTGTAGGTTCAAGACCAATACTGCCGCTGACTGCGGTCACAACCGTGTCAACCTCTGCTGCAGTCGCTGCCTCAAGCAGTCCCTCCATACCTACCAGCACCTTAACAGGCAGGTCAACAACCTGTTGTTTCAGGTAAAGTGCTTTTTCTTCCTGCATCATTACGGCAATCCTCGGCCTGAACTCGCGGATCTGCTGTTCAAAAAGGTCGGCCCGAGAATTGGCCGACAAAGCATAGACAGCTAATTTTCCTTCCGAGTTTCTGACCACATCCAGTGTCTGCGTGCCAATTGAACCGGTGGAACCTAAGACCGAAATTATTTTCACTTTGATATCTCCAATTCAAATTTCAATCTAGCTTAATTCATCATGCTTAAGTTTTACTTAAAAATAGCGATGGTCTACCTAGTACATAATCTATCTAGGTTAGAGAATAGCTTTGCTACTCTCCCTTAAAAAAGCCGGCTTTCCTGACGGCTTCATACATGACGACCAGAGCGGGGCCGATGATCAGTCCTACTGCTCCGAAAAGATTCAATCCAATATACATGGACATCAGGGTGGCTAGCGGATGCAGCCCGATATTTTGAGACAAAATCTTTGGTTCCAGGGCCTGCCGGATCACTGTAGCGGCAAGGTAGATGACCAAGAGTTTGACTGCTGAGGCAATACTGCCGGTAAAAAGCAGCACCAGGATCCACGGGATAAATATGAGGGCCGGTCCGATAACCGGTATCAGATCGAGCAGGCCGGCCAGAATGCCAAGCGTAAAGGCATAGCTATTACCGATGATCAACAGTCCAATTGTGATCACAGCGAATGTGATGCAGACAAGAAAGGTCTGAGCTCTTAAGAATCCTACCAGTGCTGAACCAAGGTCTGCAGCAATTTGTCTGGTTCTGCCAAGATATTTCCCTTTTACCCTGCCAAACAGCCATTCCTTAACGGCCGGAAAACTCATGCTCGTCAGCAGTGTTGCTACAGTTGTAATCACAATCACAAACATCAAGCCCGGCAGCGCACCCAGAAAATTCAGCAAGCCAAGACTGCCGTTTTTAAGAATGACCTGGAGTGCCGCGAGTATTTTTTCCATATTGGACTGAATCGCACTGTTGATCTCAGGATTCAGCTGAATAAACTGCTGAACTAAGCCGATCTTTTCTGTCAGCATTGCCAAGGTCTGCTGATAAATCATCGGAAAAGCGGTATATAATTCGGCTAACTCGCGGTATATCCGGCTCCCGAACAAAACCAGCAGCAGCACAAATATAATTAAAACCAGGACAACTACAACCAAAGATGCGTAGGTTCTCTTGATTTTGAGCACATTAATCAGTTTTAATATAAGCGGTTCCAGCAGAAAAGAAATGATAAATGCCAAAATAAAGGGCAACAGAGCCGAGACCACTGTTCCAAGCGTTGAGCCAAAGACAGGGAAAAACTCGACGATCGTATAGGTAAAAAGTTTCAGGCCGAGTAATGCAGCTGCAATCATAACCAACCTGTTCAGATTCACCCTTAGGGAGTTCTTGGTCGTATCGTTCATGCTTATCCCACCAATCCTAGGTTAATAGAAAAAAACACCAATGGCAGCGCAAACAAAAAGCTGTCAAAGCGATCCAGGATACCGCCATGGCCTGGGATCAGCCTGCCGGAATCCTTCACCCCGGCAGTCCGTTTCAGTGCGGATTCAAAAAGATCACCGATCTGGGAGGCAATGCCGGTCAAGAGTGACAGGACAAGGATAGCCGGGAGCGTTGCTTGCTTGGTAATCAACCAGAAAACAAAACCGCAGGCTAAAGCCATCACCAGGCCGCCAACAGCCCCTTCGACTGTCTTGTTCGGGCTGACTTTCGGGGCAAGCTTTCTTTTGCCAAACGTATTGCCGACAAAAAAAGCTCCGGTATCTGTGAGCCAGACCAGTAAGAAAACAAGAAAACACCAAGAAACGCCAAATTCTCTTAAGGAGTAGAGATAGGTAAACAGAAAGACCGGATAAATCAGCGCCAGAAAATAATACGTTGAAGACGCTAAAGACTGATTTGGATAGCGCAGCGCATAACTTCCAAATGTCAGCATGAACCATATGATCGCCAGCGGCAGCATCCATTCCGTGCGGCCAAGAAGAAAAATAGCCAGCCACAAGATGCTGTACACGACCGCTGGCCATAACTTGTTTACTAAACCGGCTTTTTGTCCAATCTGCAAAAACTCTTTAAGTCCAAGTAAAGCGAGAATCACAACAGCAATGGACAAATACCATCCTCCGAGCCAAGTTAAAACCAATAAAAGGGGGGCTCCGATCAGAGCACTCAAGATTCTCTTAACCATTTTCTATCCCTCAACCTTCTTTTACGCCGCCAAACCTGCGTTCCCGGTTTTGAAAAATCCGAATCGTTTCAAATAATAATGCTCTGTTAAAATCCGGCCAGCATTCATTCACAATCACGATTTCTGAATAGGCGGCCTGCCAGAGCAGATAATTGCTTAAGCGCATTTCACCTGAAGTCCTGACAAGAAGCTCCGGATCAGGACAATCTTTCGTATACAAATGCTTTTCAAATATTTCCTCGGTAATTTGCTGAACATTCAACGCTCCGCTTTGGACCTCCTGCGCAACTTCCTTGACTGCTTTGAGGATTTCGATCCTGCTTCCGTAATTCAGAGCTACATTCAGCACTAATCCGGTATTGTTCTTTGTTTTTTCACAAGCCTCGTTATAAGCCTTCAGGACATCCTTCGGTATATCTTCTTCCTGCCCGAAAATGCATATCTTAACATTGTTCGCATGCAGCTCCGCAAGCTCTTTGCGGATATACTCCTTCAAGAGCGACATAAGAATCCCGATCTCCGACTGCGGCCTTTTCCAGTTCTCGGTCGAAAAAGCATATACGGTCAGATATTTGATTCCAAGCTCATCACTGCCCCTGACGACCTCCCGCAGTGCTTCTACTCCGGCCCGGTGACCGACAGAACGAGGCAATCCTTTCTGCTGGGCCCATCTTCCGTTTCCGTCCATAATGATTGCCAGATGTCGAGGGATTCTTTTCATATCAATGTTTTTCAGCTGAACATCTCCACTGTCTTTTTTCCACATTATCACAAGCATTCCTCTTTATATCTGTACTTAGTACCATGTCATGCATTTTAGAGCTGACAAGATACTGGAACGGCTGCGGAAAGACCCCCTGTTCCGTAGGGGGCCAAATAAAAAACTACCTTATAAATCTATCATGGATTAGAATAAATTTCAAATAACCATTGGTACAACTTATTCTGGCCACACGTAAATCTCCACAGGGAACAGCCTTTCCTACAGGGCTGGTTATCTCATAACAGAAATTCGCGCTTTCTTGTGTCAATTCCCCTTCAACGTCGTCCCACTTTTTTCCGAGCCAGCGCAACACGCTACACTTCCATAATTTCTTTTTCTTTTTTCTCGAGGATCTCGTCAATATCCTTCACAGTTTTATCGGTAAGTTTCTGCGCTTTTTCCTGTCCTTTTTTAGAATCGTCCTCAGAGACAGTTTTGTCCTTCTCGAGCTGTTTTATATCATCAATAAGCTCCCGTCTGATATTCCGGACAGCAACCTTAGCATCTTCCGCTTTCTTCTTAACCGTCTTGACAATCTCTGCACGGCGTTCCGCTGTCAATTGCGGAATATTTAGCCTGATGACCATGCCGTCATTCGAAGGCGTAAGTCCAAGATCGGATTTAAGAATCGCCTTCTCAATATCCTTAATCGAAGATTTATCCCAGGGCTGAATGGTGATCATCCGTGGGTCAGGAACTGAGACATTGGCCAGCTGGTTAATCGGGGTAGGAGTCCCGTAATAATCAACAGAAACTTTGTCCAGAACTGCCGGATTCGCCCTTCCTGCCCTGACAGATGCGAGGTCCTTCTTGAGTACCTCCTCTGTTTTATGCATTTTTTCTTCAGCGTCATTCAGAAAATCATTGAGCATTTTTCGTTACCTCCCTACATAGGTACCTATCGGTTCTCCCTTAAGTGCTTTAATAATATTGCCATTTTCTTTCAAGTTAAAAACAATGATTGGAATGTCATTGTCCATACACAACGAAGTTGCTGTCGAGTCCATCACACCCAGCCCTTTGCTGAGCACATCAAGATAGGTCAGTCTTTCAAATTTTTTGGCATCAGGATTCTTCATCGGATCACTGTCAAATACGCCGTCAACCTGTTTGGCCATTAAAATAACGTCTGCTTCAATCTCCGCAGCCCGCAAAGCCGCCGTCGTATCTGTCGAAAAATAGGGATTGCCTGTCCCTGCTGCAAAAATGATAATACGGCCCTTTTCCATATGGCGGATCGCTCTTCTTCTGATATAAGGTTCTGCTACCTGCCTCATCTCAATCGCCGACAATACTCTCGTGACAATATTGTGTTGTTCCAGAACATCCTGCAGCGCTAGGGCATTCATTACAGTAGCGAGCATTCCCATATAATCAGCAGTTGTCCGGTCTATTCCCTGAGAACTCCCGGCGATGCCCCGCCAAATATTTCCTCCGCCAACGACCAGTGCCATTTCCACACCAAGCTTCTGAACTTCAGAAATCTGTCTGGCAACAGACTCCAGCATGCTGTGCGCAATTCCAAAACCCTGCTCCCCGGCAAGTGCTTCTCCGCTTAGTTTCAACACTATGCGGCGGTAACGTGCATCTGTCATAAACGAACCTCCGTACTTAGTTTATTTCTACACCAAAGATAAAAATCCTCTTGTCCGCTGCACTTAGATATAATAGAAAGCAATGAACCTTTCTGATCCCCCTAAAAAAGAGAACACCGAAGTGTTCTCTTATCGATTTATTTCTTTCATGACTTCATCGGCAAAATTATCCTGGCGCTTTTCAATTCCTTCACCCAACTCATAGCGGGTAAATCTGCGAATAGCTATTTTCTCACCGATCTTGGCAATCTTAGCCATGATCAGGTCTTTGACTAAAACATCGGGGTCCTTGATAAAAGGCTGTTCTACAAGACAAACTTCCTTATAGAACTTCTCTATGCGACCGTCAACCATCTTGTCGACGATTTTTTCCGGTTTCCCTTCATTCAATGCCTGAGCCCTAAATATTTCTTTTTCATGGGCAACAACGTCAGCCGGAACATCTTCTTTATTGACATAAAGCGGTTTAGCTGCGGCGATCTGCATCGCAATATCCTTAGTCAGCTGCTTAAATTCATCTCCACGGGACACAAAGTCGGTTTCGCAGTTTAATTCGAGCAAAACACCAATTCTACCGCCCCCATGAATGTAGGCTTCTACAGTCCCTTCGGCAGCAATTCGTCCTTCTTTTTTCGCAGCAGCAGCCAGCCCTTTTTCTCTTAAGAAATCTATCGCTTTGTCCATATCGGCATTACATTCGGTCAATGCCTTTTTGCAGTCCATCATTCCGGCTCCGGTTCTTTCCCTGAGTTCTTTCACCTGAGAAGAAGTAACTTCAGCCATACGGTAACCCTCCTTTATTGAATACTTCACGACACATATAAAAACAGGGTAAGTCATGAAGAACATACCCCAATCTCACCCTGTTTTATTAACTATTCTTCGTCTTCGGTTTGATTGCTCTCTTCAACTTCTTCGGTATTGTCAAGACTTCCCTGTTGTCCTTCGATGATGGCATCAGCCATTTTCGCGGTGAGCAGTTTTACAGCCCGGATCGCGTCATCATTGGCAGGAATCACAACATCGATCTCGTCAGGATCACAGTTGGTATCGACAATTCCTACGATCGGAATATTTAATCTTCTTGCCTCAGCAACGGCAATTCTTTCTTTGCGCGGATCAACGATGAATAAAACATCAGGAAGTTTTTTCATGTTTTTGATGCCGCCAAGGAATCTTTCCAGCTTACCCATTTCATGGCGCAGCGCAGCGACTTCCTTCTTAGGAAGAACTTCAAAAACGCCTTCTGCTTCCATTCTTTCGAGCTGATGCAGTCTCTGAACTCTCTTTTGAATCGTCTGGAAGTTCGTCAGCATTCCGCCGAGCCAGCGCTCGTTAACGAAATACATGCCGCAACGTTCAGCTTCTTCTTTCACAGATTCCTGAGCCTGCTTTTTTGTACCTACAAACAGCACAGTTCCGCCGTTTACTGCGGCATCCCGGATAAAATTGAAGGCCTCGTCAACTTTTTTAACGGTTTTCTGAAGGTCAATGATATAGATACCATTTCTCTCCGTAAAAATGTAACGAGCCATTTTAGGATTCCAGCGGCGGGTCTGGTGCCCGAAGTGTACACCGGCTTCTAAGAGTTGCTTCATAGAAATTACAGCCATTGTGTTACACCTCCTCTCTTCATTTGTTTTTTTCCTCCGCAGGTTCATTCCTGGTACCCTTTGCTTGCGCAAAGAACCTGTACGCTAAGTCCCACTGCGTGTGTACTCCAAAAAATCACACTGCGAATAGAATATCATACCCTACTCCCGAATGCAACTTTAATTAATCCCGTAATGGGCGGCCAGATTGGACCGGATATTATGAGAGATGATAAACTCCTCTAAATCTGTAAGCAGTTCATTATAGGGGAAATAAAGATCAGTAAGGTAATATACTTTATTATTCCCGGCTTTAAGCAGCACAATTTCTTCATTGTTTTTGGTCCAAAAGAATGAGGCTTTACGGATATCTTTCGGTTCAAATGTCTTTTTTCGGAACAAGGACCGGAAGATGATCGCCTGATCATCAATAACAATCCGTTTCGTTTTCGCCGTCAACCAGATCAACAGGATCAAGAGAATCGAAACTGCATAAATTCCGGAAAGGATCAGCAAATAAAGCTCTGGCAAGGTATACAAAAACAGTATCCCTCCGATCAGCAACGGATATAGGATGATATATAGCACTCCCGGAATTACCAAAGGTTTCATGCGGTAACCATATTCTTGCGCATCCATAATCATTTACCCTTCTCTTTAACGATGCCGTTTAATGTACTTATCCAGCTCGTCCAGCAGATAGTCATTCAGAACCTTGATATACGTGCCTTTCATTCCGAGAGACTTTGATTCAATCACGCCTGCTGATTCAAACTTGCGCAGCGCGTTGACAATTACCGAACGGGTAATGCCAACCCTGTCGGCAATTTTGCTGGCTACCAGCAGCCCCTCGCCACCGCCCAGTTCAGCAAAAATATGCTCAACTGCCTCGAGTTCCGAGTAAGACAGTGTTCCCACCGCAATTTGGACTGCAGCTTTCTTGCGTGCTTCTTCCTCTGCATACTCAGCCTTGACCCGTAGGATTTCCATACCAATCACGGTAGCGCCATATTCAGCAAGGATCAGATCCTCCGGCCGGAACTGCTCGCCAAACTTGGCCAGAACGAGCGTCCCAACCCTATCGCCACCTCCAAGGATAGGCACAACCGTTGTCATCTTATTGCCGAAAACACACTCATGATGTTTGCTGAATACACAGGCATTCGCAACTTGCGTTGTGTTTGCTTTTGTTTCTGTTGTTTTTAGCAGACCTTCATTGTAGCTTTCCGGAAATCTTTCCGTATGAAGAACGATTTGTTCCATTTCCCCGCAGTGGAAATCTCCTATGAAGCTATAGCTCAGAATTTTTCCTCTGCGTCCGACAATATAACAGTTGGCAGCGATCTCCTGACTCAGTACCTTGGCCATCTCGGCAAAATCCACAGGTTTTCCGGCAGCACGCTGAATGAGTCCGCTAATTTTCCTGGTCTTTTCTAGTAAAATTTCCACAGGTTACCCCCCTTATTCTTGGTACTTAGAACTCAAAAACTTGAACTATATGGATGTTAATAATTTTGAAACAAATACGATTTTTAAAGAATATAATTTGACAGATCCTGATTCTTCGCAACATCGCCGACCCGTTTCTGGATATACTCCCGGTTAATGGTGATGGAATAATCCTCCGGCAGTTCTGAAGCTTCGAACGAAAGCTCCTCCAAGACTTTTTCGACGATGGTATGCAGTCTCCGTGCCCCGATATTTTCCGTGTAAGCGTTGACATTGTAAGCGATCTGGGCTATTTCTTCAATCGCATTCTCGGAAAAAATGACGTCTATGCCCTCTGTAGAGAGCAGTGCGCCATACTGTTTAATCAGTGAAGCCTGCGGTTCAATCAGAATCCGTTTAAAATCTGCAACACTCAACGATTCCAGCTCGACACGGATCGGCAGTCTTCCCTGGAGTTCCGGTATCAGATCGGAAGGTTTCGCTACGTGGAAAGCGCCTGCAGCAATAAACAGAATATGATCCGTACGGACAGGACCGTACTTGGTCATTACGGTGGATCCTTCAATCAGCGGCAGAATATCTCGCTGAACCCCACCGCGGGAAACATCAGGACCGCCTGAAGATTCCTTGCCGGCAATCTTATCAATTTCGTCGATAAAAACAATGCCTTCCTGCTCTGTCCGACGAATGGCTTCCTGCACCGCCTCATCTTGGTCAATCAGATTCTGAGCCTCTTCCTGAGCTAGAATTCTGCGGGCTTCTTTGACTGTTACTTTGCGTTTTTTGCGTTTCTTCGGAAACATTCCGGCCATCATGTCCTGAATGTTGACGCCGAGCTCCATGCCTGAAGCACCAAGCATATCCGTATATTGAGAACTTTCTTCAACTTCGATCTCAAGGGTATGCTCCTCGAGCTCTCCTTTTTGAAGCTTTTCTTTGAGGAATTCCCTGTCTTTTTCTACTTCCGGAGAAGCAGGGCTTTCTTTTTCCGGTTCATTATCCTGGTTGAATAAATACTGAAATGGATTAATATTGGATGATTCTTTCTTTTTGCCCGGGACAAGTATTGTTAAAAGACGTTTCTCCGCGTTCACCTCAGCCTGAGCTTCAACTTCTTGCATTTTTTCGCTTTTGACCATGCGTAAAGCGATCTCGGTCAAATCCCGGATAATCGATTCAACGTCCCTGCCGACATAGCCGACTTCGGTAAACTTCGTGGCTTCCACTTTGGTAAACGGAGCCTTGACGAGCTTAGCCAGGCGCCGGGCAATCTCTGTCTTGCCCACCCCCGTAGGCCCGATCATTAAAATATTCTTCGGAAGAACATCCTCCTGCAGGGCTGCAGGCAGAAGCGAGCGGCGGTATCTGTTGCGCAGGGCAATGGCTACGGCTCTTTTGGCCTGTTTTTGCCCAACGATATATTTATCCAGTTCGGCGACGATTTCCTTTGGTGTAAGCTGTTCCATCAGTCCACGTCCTCCAGTTCTTCCACGACAATATTTTCATTGGTATAAACACAAATAGAGGCAGCCACTTTCATGGCTTCCCTGACAAGCTCTCCCGCGTTAAGATCCGTATGTGTATTCAGGGCGCGCGCCGCAGCCAGCGCGTAATTCCCGCCTGATCCAATCGCGGCAATACCGTCGTCAGGCTCAATGACTTCCCCTGAGCCGGAAATCAGCAAAATCGTATTTTTATCGGCCACGATCAGCAATGCCTCAAGGTTTCTGAGCATCCTGTCCGTCCGCCATTCTTTGGCCAACTCCACAGACGCTCTCTGCAAATTGCCGTGATATTCCTCGAGCTTTCCTTCGAATTTTTCGAAAAGCGTAAAAGCATCGGCCACAGAACCAGCAAATCCCGCCAAGACTTTTCCTTGATACAAACGGCGAATCTTACGGGCCGTATGCTTCATCACTGTCGCTTGTCCCATGGTAACCTGGCCGTCACCTGCAATAGCCACTTTTGATTCCTTTTTGATTGCGATAATCGTCGTTGCATGAAACATGAATATGTTCCCCCTCAATTTGCAGTGTACTTATTATTTTCTGAAGAGTCAAGGGTAATTTTCAAAAATGCAGTAGCTTTTATGAATATTCTAAATATTACTTCATTTTGCTCTCGGATGAGCTTTCAGGTAGACGCTCCGAAGTTTTTCCCTGGACAGGTGCGTGTAAATCTGGGTTGAAGACAATTTTTTATGCCCCAGCAGCTCCTGAACACTTCTTAAATCCGCGCCGCCCTCCAGCAGGTGCGTTGCAAATGTATGACGGAGCATATGCGGATGAACATGCTGATTAAGCTTAGCGGTTTTCTCCAGTTTGTCCAGGATCCGGCGCACTGAGCGCGAACTTAGCCGCATATCTTTGTAGTTTAAAATCAGCGCTTCCTGTTGATCATCCCGCTGCAGTAGGTATCTTTTGATTGCCTCTTCCGCCGGTTCCGTCAAAGGAACGATCCGCTCCTTTTTCCCTTTCCCGAACACCCTGATCAGGCTGCCATCAAGATCCACATCCGGTTTATTCAAGTTGACAAGCTCGCTTACTCTAAGTCCTGAACCATAAAGCAGTTCGACAATCACCTGGTCGCGCAGTCCGTTCTTTTCATCCTGATTTGAAGCTTCCAGAAGCTTTTCCATATGCTCCTGGAAAAGAAAACGCGGGAGATTTTTGCCGACTTTGGGCGTTGCAATTTTCTGTACAGGGTTCTGGCTGACAATTTCTTCACGGCAGAGAAATTTAAAAAAAGAACGCATTGCAGCGATTTTTCGAGCAATGCTTTTTCTTTTCAGTTCCCTTTCCGTCATCTGACCAATGTAACTGCGGACAATATATTTATCAATCTGGTTAACTTCAAGACTTTCGGTTTCAATTCCGAGTTCATGGGCAGAGAATTCCATGAACTGAATGATATCACTCTGATAAGCGGCAAGCGTCAGTTCGGAGGAATTTCTGGTTTTGAGGTAAGCGGAGAACAAATCAAGGGCCTTATCTGCCAGCACCTGTTTCACCACCCGTATTTATAATGTAGTAGACCGTTTTATAATGTAGTAGACCGTAAAGCCTATGGTTCGGGTTAGTCTCCGTAATGGATGACCGCTTTCGGCTGTTGTGCCATCCATGGCACAAAAAGCCGCGCTGCGCAATCCATGCTCCGCTTGACGCTGGACATCCATTACGGAGACTTGTCTGGAGTAGTATAAGCTTTTTTGGAGTTAGCGTTATTCTGAAACCCTATTCTAGAGTTGTTTTTCTTCGATGAATCTTTCCAGCTCGTGCAGCGCCCTTGCCGATAACCTTGCGTTTTTTTCCCGTTTTCCTTTGATTCGTTCTCCAAGAGGAGTGATTAGACCAAAGTTCATATTCATCGGCTGAAAATGAACACTGGGTGAGCCTTCTAAATGGCGGGCGAGTCCGCCAAGCGCTGTTTCAGGCGGGAAGACAAGCGTATCCTGTCCATTCAGCAGGCGGGCCATATTCAATCCGGCTAAAAGCCCGCTGGCTGCTGATTCGACATAGCCTTCCACACCTGTAATCTGACCGGCAAAAAACAGATCCGGTTTCACCCGGCAGCTAAAATCAGCATTTAGGACTTCAGGCGCATTCAGGAACGAATTCCTGTGCATGACGCCGTAACGTACGAACTCAGCGTGTTCTAAGCCTGGTATCAGCCTGAACACGCGTTTTTGTTCGCTCCACTTTAAATGCGTCTGGAAGCCAACTAAATTCAAAAGGCTTCCCTGGATATTTTCTTTCCGCAGCTGAACAACAGCAAACGGTTGTTTACCGGTATGCGGGTTCATAATCCCGACAGGTTTTAACGGCCCGAACGCCATCGTCATGGGCCCGCGCTGAGCCATGACCTCGATCGGCATACAACCTTCAAACACCAGATTTTTTTCAAAACCCTGAACCTCGGCAGCTTCGGCTTGAATCAGGGCCTCATAAAAAGTTTCATACGCTTCTTTGCTGAGCGGGCAATTCAGATAATCCGCCTCGCCTTTGTCATAGCGGGATGCCCAAAAAGCTTTGGACAGATCAACGGTCCCAAGATCGACAATCGGTGCCGCCGCATCAAAGAAAGACAACGCCTCTTTCCCGGTCAGTCGCAGAATATCCGCAGCAAGTTCATCCGTTGTCAGCGGCCCTGTGGCAATGATCACTTTTTCGTCCGCCGGAATCGCTTTCACTTCCTCGCGGATGATATTAATATTCGGATGACCGGAGATCTTATCGGTAACCATTTGCGCAAAAAGATTCCTGTCAACAGCTAAAGCCCCTCCGGCCGGTACAGAAGTCTGGTCTGCTGCCGCCATGATCAGCGAATTCAGACGCCTCATTTCTTCCTTGAGCAGCCCGACAGCATTTTCAAGGCCGGCAGCCCTCAGCGAATTGCTGCAGACCAGCTCGGCAAATTGTTCCGTTTGATGAACCGGTGTGTTTTTCAGCGGACGCATTTCATAAAGATCGACGTCAATCCCGCGCTGGGCCATCTGCCAGGCAGCTTCGGGCCCCGCAAGGCCCGCGCCAATGATTGTCGCTTTTGCCATAGTACCCATCCTAGTCGTGTAGTATCGTTCTTAGATTCTATTTTTATTCTGTTTCCTTGATTTCTTCGGTAAACCTGCAGTCATGATTGGTGCAGACATATTTTTTGTTTTTTCTGGTACTTTTCTCGGTCATTACCCCGCCGCACTCCGGACAAGGGTGAGGTGCCGGTTTCTCCCAGGAAATAAAATCACAGTCCGGGTATTTGCTGCAGCCGTAAAACTTACGTCCTTTTTTCGATCTCCTGACGACAAGTTTTTCTCCGCATTTCGGGCAGTTCACGCCGATTTCCTCGAGTAAAGGTCGCGCATTCCGGCAGTCAGGAAAACCAGGGCAAGCCAAAAACTTTCCGAACCGTCCCATCTTGATGACCATATTCCTGCCGCAAAGTTCACAGACCTCATCTGAAACTTCATCCTCAACTTTGATTTTGCCGATCTTCTGCTCAGCTTTATCAAGTGTCTCGGCAAACGGGCCGTAAAATTCTCCGACAATTTTCTTCCAATCCGATTTTCCGTCTTCGATATCGTCAAGTTTCTCCTCCATGTTGGCTGTAAACTCCTGGTCGACAATATCCGGAAAATGCTCTTTCAGCAAGTTAATCACAATTTCACCTAGTTCGGTTGGAACAAGTTTCTTGTCTTCCTTTGCTACATAGCCCCTCGTTTGAATCGTTTCAATCGTCGGCGCATACGTACTCGGACGCCCGATCCCCTCTTCCTCCATTTTTCGGACCAAGGTTGCCTCAGTAAAACGCGCCGGGGGTTCGGTGAAATGCTGCTTCTCCTGAAGCTGCCTTAACTGCAGCTTCTGCCCGATGGCGAGATCTCCTTTCAAGCAGTTTTCCTCATTATCCAGTTTTTCCGGTTCATCGGTGCTTTCTTCATAGACAGTGAGATATCCCGGAAACTTCACGGCTGAAGCATTGGCTCTTAAAAGGTAATCACCGGCCAGAACGTCTACGGTAATCGTATCATAAACCGCCGCACTCATCTGACTGGCGACAAAACGGTCCCAGATCAGCCGGTAAAGCTTGAACTGCTCTCGTCCGAGAAAGCCTTTGACGGATTCAGGCGTTCTGAGAGCGGATGTCGGTCTGATTGCCTCGTGCGCTTCCTGGGTCCGGCCTTTGCTGGCAAATTTCCTCGGCTCCTCGGGATAATAGGTTTCGCCGTAAGTCTCGATGATAAAACCTTTGGCCTCTTCCTGTGCAGTGTCGGCGATCCGGACAGAGTCCGTACGCATATACGAAATTAATCCGACCGTACCGGTCTTCCCGAGATCAAGTCCTTCATAGAGCTGCTGGGCCAGCATCATCGTCTTTTTAGGTGTAAAGTTTAATTTGCGGTAGGCCTCCTGCTGAAGACTGCTGGTCGTAAAAGGAGGTGCCGGCTGTTTTCGTTTTTCCTTCGTTTTCACCTCTCCGACCGTGAATGCGGCCGCCCGGAGTTCCTGCAATACTTCTTCCATCTGCTCGCGGCTCGAAATTGTCATCTTTTTGCCCTGCTTATGAAGCAGTTTGGCAACAAAACTGCCGCCCCGACACAAAAAATCCGCATCCAGAGTCCAGTACTCTTCCGGTTCAAAGTTGCGGATTTCTTCTTCTCTGTCACAGATCATTCTGACCGCAACAGATTGAACACGTCCGGCACTTAAACCTTTTTTAACTTTCCGCCACAGAAGCGGGCTTAATTTGTAGCCCACCAGTCTGTCCAAAACCCTGCGCGCCTGCTGGGCATCTACGAGATGTATATCCAGTTTACGGGGATTCTTTACGGCATTTTGAATCGTTGGTTTTGTTATTTCATGAAATTCGATCCTGCTCAACTCTTCGGGATTCAGACCGAGCAAGTGCGTCAAGTGCCAGGCAATCGCTTCACCTTCCCTGTCGGGGTCGGACGCCAGCAAAACACGATCGGCAGTTTTAGCTGCAGCTTTAAGCTCTTTGACCAAATCGCCGCGTCCTCTGATTGCAATGTATTTCGGCTCATAATTATGATCGACATCAACCCCGATCTGGCTCTTTGGCAAATCCCGCAAATGCCCCATGGAAGCTTTGACCGTATAATTCTTAGACAAGAATTTGCTGATAGATTTTGCCTTGGCCGGGGATTCAACGATAACCAAAGTTTTCGACATGCTTCACCTCATGATTTCTCTCAATGTAATTCTATTGTATCTATATTGTTTAAAATTTGATTAATATTACGAATTTATCTTCCTTAATCCTATGCATCGTTTCTGATTTAACCCTTAAAAAAATAGCAACACAAATTATACCATTTATTTTTAAAACCACAATGGTAAAACAAAATATTATAAAAATGAATAGCATTTTTAACGTTGAAGGACATAATGCTGGCCTGGCAGCTGCAAAATCTCTCCGGCAAGCTGGAGCTCCAGCAGTCCCAGTGCAATGTCCTGAGCCGGAAGCCGGCATAAGACAGCCAACCGGTCAATATGCAGCGGGACATCGCTTAAGCACCCCAGGATTTCAGCCCATTTCGATTCTGTTTGCATCATTCCCTTAGACCTTACCCGAGTCATTCCTTCTAGACATGCTGGAACTTCTGCTAGCCTGCTTTCGGGTGTGAACGGAGCCAGTTCGCTCAGTACATCCCTCATGTCCTCCGTTACTTTTGCGCCCATCCGCAGCAGCTGATGTGTTCCCCGGCTTAGCTCGCTGAAGATCGGACCTGGAACAGCGTACACCTCCCGTCCCTGTTCCAGGGCACAGTCAGCTGTAATCAGCGCGCCACTTTTTTCAGCTGCTTCGACCACAATGACGCCGCGGGACGAACCGCTGATCAGCCTGTTCCTGGCCGGAAACTGTCCTGGCTCGGGCGGAATACCCGGTGGATACTCACTTAATAGTGCGCCTTTTTCAATGATGGAATTTGCGAGCTTCGTATTTTCGTGTGGATAGATCGTATCGAGTCCTCCGGCCATAAAGGCCCACGTGATTCCACCAGCTTCAAGCGCCCCTTGATGCGCCGCCGTGTCAATGCCTCGGGCCAGACCACTGACCACAGCATAACCTTCTCCGGCAATCCCGCCGGCTAAAAAAGATGCCGCCGCTTTGCCATAGGATGAAGCCTTTCTCGCACCCACTACCGCTATTCCCTCCTGCTGAGCCTGAAGCACACCTTTGTAAAACAACACGGCAGGCGCATCCGGACACTCGGCCAGTAAATATGGGTACGCTGACTCTCCCGGCATAACCAAGGATATACCTTCCCTCCGAAGTCTTTCCTGAAACGCTCCAGGATCAAGTTCTGCTCTGTGCTGCAGAAATTCTTGCACCCAAACGAGATGGACTAACTCGGAAAAAGCACCGGCAGGCGCTTCCAGAGCTTCAGCAGCACTCCCAAAATAGGCTATCAGCTGACGCAGTCTTTGACTACCTATCCCTGAAATGGTCAAAATACTTGCTCGAAAGATTTTTTCCTGAATTATCCTCATCATGATCCCTCCAACAACAGCGATTCTACATATTCCATATTTTTCCTGCCTAAAGCATTCATTTTGTATCATTTTGTCCATCCAGGATATCAACGAGGGTAAGTTGGCCGCTCATGATTTATCTGGGATGTTTGGGAATGAAGAGAACGAAGAAAGGGGCAGCGCCTTAAGAACTGGGTACAGTTCAAAAGGCGCCTCCTTTTCTATGGGTAAATTGCTTACGCTACCGGTGGATCGTATAGATCGTTAGTAGTCATGTCAATCACCCGTATATCCCGTATCGCGGCCAGTTCACCGCTGGAGCTGTTAATTATATTTTTAGCTATAACCGTTTCCATCACGGTTTGGGCCTCAGCCAGCGTCAGGTTCTCCCTCGGCTGGGGGACGGAAATAATGAAGGATTTGCCGCCGGTGGTAAGAAACGTTAGCTTTAACACCTTGCTTGTAATAATCGCGATTTCAATCACCTCCTAAAGATTTGCCTTGACAATCGCCTTGGCATTCACACTTTAGCTAGCTAGTCTTTCAGATAGATTTCCCGCTGCTTATTCATTCGTAAGCTCCCAGTTTTTGCTGAGCACAACATTCAGCAGCGGATACTGGCTCAGACTGGATAGAGCCGCTACAACATCATAGATGTCTTGACTCGTGGCAGTAGGCTTCACATAATTCAGGCTTTTCTTCTGGGTCACCGGGCCGCCTGCCGGCAAAGTCCCGGTTTGGTATTTTGTTGACACGATCGAATCCAACGTTATTTCTGTCACTGCCATGGTTCATCCCTCCCTTCAACAGTATGATAAGCCGGGCTTGTTCGTTCCCGACCTTATATACTATGAGAAAGATTGTCCAATGTTAAAGATTTGGGGAAATAAAAAAGGTACTTTCCTAAAATAAAAAGTCTGACGACTGAGCTTGTCACACTTTTAAGCCTGGCCACGTATCCTATGAGTGAAATCAGCCCCAAGGAGTGTGGATATCATGACTGATCCAGTAACTAATCCAATAACTAATTCAGTAACTAATCCAGTATCTAATACAGCAACAGATATCATCAGCGAACGCACGCCGCATGTCATTGCGGCTGAAATTAACATGATCAAATACCAGACGGAGAGGATCTACCTTGCCGCCGCTGTCGAGATTGGAAGGCGGCTGACGGAGGCCAAGGGCCTGCTTAAGCATGGAGAATGGGGCAAGTGGCTGGAGGAGTCGGTCGATTTCTCCCAGAGCCGGGCCAATAAACTGATGCGTATCTTCACAGAGTACGGAGCCGGACAGCTTACCTCCTCAAATTCGGATCCGGATCCGAATTTGAACTACAGCCAGGCGGTGCTTCTTTTAGGTATCCCGAAGGAGGAACGGGCGCAATTCATCGTCGATCTGGATGTCGAAGGCATGACGAATCAGGAACTCAGAAAAGCGGTCAAGGAACGGACGCAGGCCCGGCAAGAAAAAGACCAGGCCTTACAGGAAAAAGACCTAGCCCTGCAGGAGAACACAGATCTCCAGAAAGCATTGGAAGACCAAAGCGGTATCATCACCGGGCTGACAGCGGAACTCGCCAATCTAAAGGTCCAATTGGAGAACGTCAAGACGTCCAAAGAAGAACTCGCTAAAACGGCCAGACAGCTGAATGATTCGCTGGAATCGCTCCAAAAAAGCTCAGCCGCCAAGGGCTACGAGCGAATGAAAACAAACTTTATTAATACGTCGCTCAAAGTCAGGGCCAACCATATCGCCTTCCTCTGTGAAAACTTGGATCAAACCATGAAGGAAGTAAAGCATAAGCTGCTCCAGATCGCCCCTAGTGACAAGGAGGCGTACATCATTTATAAGAATAAAGTTCACGATCTTCTAAATGTATGGCTTAAAGACGAGACGTGGAGCAGGCAAGCTCACCCCGGCGGAGATGCGCAGTAAAGAATGGTGGAAGATGAAGAGCAAATATGTTTTCCCGGCCATTATTGAGCCAGATAAAATAAGTGGCAAATATATGGTTATTTTCCCGGACTTGCCGGGTTGCGGCTTCGAAGCAGAGGATTTTATCCAGGCCTATTACTGGGCCGGTCCCAGGCTGGAGTATCATTTATATAGGATGGACAAAGCGTATGAGCACATCCCAGAAGCTTCAGATACTTCAGGCTGGGAAATCGCGGCGGACGCTGTCGTTGTTCAGGTAGCGGCCGGTCTGCCGGAGTACCGGAGAATGTTCGGCCCAAAATTCGCCAGAAAAGTCATCGGGTTTCCCAGCTGGCTTTTCCAATTAGGGAAAAAAGACGAGCCGATGTCTGTGCAGAACATGCGGGAGGTATTGAGGGAAAAGCTGGGGATTGACATGCTGCCTGAAAACGCTCATGATTTATCTGAAGTGTTCGGGAATGAAGACGGGTCGTTTTAATTTACAATCTATCTACGGGCTGTAATTTCATCGATCATTTTTCTCTATTTCGCAGTTATCCTCCAAGCAATTTCTTCTTTTCTTATAAATGCGGCTGGTCAGCCACAAGGCGATAAAGCATAAAATAAAGAGTTGAACAGCTATAATGACAAATATCCCCAACGTTAGAAATAGGTTTTCGCGACAAGCCTCATATCTGATATATTTCATGACTGTCACTACCGAGCTGAACACGATCGCCGTAATCGTGCTGATGATCAGGTTCGTTTTGAGCGTGGGCCGCAAATGACGGTCCCATATCCCCGCTTTCAGGCAGCTAACCAGCAGATACACAGCAAGGATCGTGAAAATGATCATCTCCCCAGCATATTGGACAAACGGCAAACCCAACAATTGTTGAACAATGATTGCCACCCCCAGCGCCCAAAAGCAAAACCATACACCGTAATGCTCTATTTTCAGTAATCTTTGTTCCTGCATTTCATCCAGAAGGTTTTTAGGCATTTTCATTCTCCTCTCCAAACAGTTCATCCAGGCTTTTCCCCAGCGCTTTGCAGATGGCGCGGCACAGCTTGATCGTCGGATTATATTCGCCCTGTTCGATGGCGTTCATCGTTTGCCTTGATATTCCAACTTGCTCTGCCAGAGCCTTTTGTGTCATATCCAGCTCCGCGCGGGCAACCTTGATTTTAATGTTTCTACCCATGTCATCGCCTCCAAGATAAGAATAATATATATATTAATAAATGTCAAATATACATTACAATTATTAATGTGCAGTATGACATCGGCTGTATTCAAACTGGTCCTAGTGGACTCATTCCATGTAAGACGCTGTAAGGAGCAAAACATTGCAAAAGCATCCATGGCCGCAGCATTAGGCCATCCGTAAACGCCAAAGGGGACGCTGCATAACTTTCACTGTTACGTATTTACTGCAATATATAGTTACACCTTTAGAGGCATCACCAAAAAATGAAACATCTGGTACTGATCTATAGTGTATGCTTTCATCGGTTAGTTGATTTTGATAATTAGGTTTATTAAATTATTTGCTAACACCTCCGCCTGAATTTACTATTCTTCTGCGACACAGTCGATTAAATCAGTGTTCCCTTAGATTTTCAAAATGTGTCTTGACAACGGGGTGCGGTATAGTCGGAATTACATTATTTCCCTAAGTCAAGATTTCTAATGAATATCATCGTTATTTTGTTCTATTACGATATCTTGATCTTCAAATTCAGGTAACTTTTTCTTTCTTATCCTATTTCCAGCCAATAGTAATATAATCGAGAACAGATAAAAAGCTAGAGCTAATCCAAAATACCTAAAAATACTAGGGGTCATTGTCATGTATAAACCTAATGGCAATAAGATTAAGAATACTATGATTAAAGGCCATACTTTTTTCAAAACAGAAGATACTATCCCTACAATCCCAGGTAGAATTTGGGTTATTATGTATAGCTTCGAAGTATGTTGTCCTTTCGCAAAAAAGATAATAAATACCCATAATGTAATAGATATTACCGAGCCACAAATTCCAAATAAAGCTCCAACTTTCTGATAATAATTACTTTGTATTCGATAAGAGGGAAACTTCATAGACTTACCTCCTCGTAAATTGAAAAGAAAAATAAAAAAATGTTAATTGATTATACTCCAATATTGTCGTGAATAGCCGACATTGAATCAAATAATTTTCTTATGATTCAAGACCACGGTTTTAACAACTCTGTTACGATCAGTTTACTCAATGCTGAATCCGAAAGAAATATTAATTAAACAATTGTTTATATTCAAAAACCTCCAATAAATGAAGGTTTTTGGTAAAATATTTAGATACATCAATTAAACCCAAAGTTAATATGTCGTGTAATTAAAGCTTAATAAAAAATAATCCTCTCCACTCCTTGTAGTTGAAGCCGTATAATAAGCACTCCCATTCCAACCACCTTGACAAGTTATGCTATGGTTTACATATGTTGCATAATTAGGTAACATGAAGTCCCAGTTATAAAAATCAGCAGTATTTGAGCTAGTTACTGAAGGCACCCCCTGACTTAAGCCTGTCCAATAAAGACCATTACAGTACCAATGTGTACCAGGAGGTGATGGATTAGCCGCATAATAGTCTTCATATCTGCTTTGTAAATAACTAGTAGTCCCTTCATTATACCAATATAACTCATTATAAGTTTGGCATAGAACATACCCAGGAGGATCAAATGTTGTTGCAGCAACTCTTAAAGAATATGATCCTCGACTGGATAAACAAGACTTAGAAGAAGGACTGTTCCTTTCAATTGTGCTTGTAATTTTTTCTAATTCTTTACCTGTTGCTTTCCTAGCTTTATACGTATTATTTTCTTTGTCAATGGTAACGGTATAAGATTCTAGCCCTGCATCTTTCTCTTTATGATCCTTTACAGTTAACGTTGCACTGTCTGTGTTAATAATTAATTCAACATTATCCAGTATTTTTTCTGTTTGTGCATCTGGCGAAAGTTGAATAACTTTATTTGTTGACTCGATTGCATAAACCGGTATAGTAAAACAAATCAACATTAATAAGCTCAGAACAAGACATAACATCCTTTTTGCTTTAAACATTTTATTCTCCTCCTTAAAAAATTGCTTTTTGATTAAATTCTTTAATATTACATATATCACCTCCAATAAATATCAATATCTCATATATTGCCATATTATCAAATATATGTAAATGCTATTGCGCTTATTTATCTATTTTCAACAAAATTTGATCATCATAGTGGTATTCTGCATAAGTCCAAAAGAATACATTAACCTGGATTCAAAAAACAATATGCAGGTGAACAAAACAATACAGCCGTCCAGGGGATACCCTAAACGGCTGTAAGCGTCCTAAGTTCTGTTCTTCAATATGTCTGCCTATAAGCAATTAAGCCTATCAAAACGGTCAAATAAATTCTTCGTTAATGCTCCGCCTTTAGCTCCTGATAGGTCTTTTGCAGGATCAGAGCATCCTCCTCAAGCTTCGGACTTTCACAAATCACGGTTCCCTGGATGCCAAAGCTCAGGCAGGCTTTAAGGATTTCCCGGTATTTCAGGTCAGCTTCCTGCAAAACGAGATGTCTCTTTTCGCCTTTCGGACCATATTCAATCCCGGAAATATGGAAATGCGCATTGCTTGTCCACTTCTCACCAAGCCCTTCGGCTGTCTGCTCAAGAATCGCGCAGAACTCGTCATAGCTATTGAATTGACCATTGGCTCTGGCATGCAGATGGCTGAAATCAATACAGGGCAATACACCCGGAACCTCCTGCGCTATTTTGATCGTTTCACCGAGATCGCCAAACTGGGAGGGTTTGCCTGTCGTTTCAGGCCTCAGGATGACTTGATTGCCTTCCTGATCAAGTTCCTGCCGGACATCGCTGAGTTCTTTGACTACTCTGGCTAAGACGGTAGCCGAAGTATCCCCGGAATAAAATGCCGGATGAAAGACGATGCTTCCGGCCCCAAGTATCCTGCCAATCCTGGCAGTATGAATAATCCTTGTTTTGCTTGCCTCAATTTTTTCCGTTTCACTGGAGTTCAGGTTGATATAGTAAGGCGCATGACAAGACAGGGATACGCGTTCTTTTTTCGCAGTTCCCCCGGTCTTTAACGCTTTATCTTCCTTCATTCTGACCCCGTGAACGAACTCGACTTCCATCGCATCCATTCCAAGTTCCCTGATTCTTAGGATTCCGGCCTCGGTGGATGTTTCCGCGGAAGACAAAGGCACTCCGGCCGTGCCAAACTTGATGCTCATGCCGATCTCCCCTTAGGACAGATATTTATTGAAGAAAATCTCTTCAACATTTTCGGTTCCCTTAATCTCTTTCAATTTGCCGATGACTTCCGAATCGGCTTCGGTTTGAATACCAACAATCATAATGTTTCTGCTCATGGAACTGATTTTGCCAACCTGCATACTGGTAATGTTGATGTTATGCTCACCCAATACAGTCCCGACTTTGCCGATCATTCCCGGATAATCCTCATGTGAGATAAGCAGGAACCATCCCGAAGGATCTATTTCAACCCTGAAATCGTCGATCTCCACAATCCGCTGTTCACTTTTGCCGAAAAGCGTACTTGCTACCTTATGCTCAGTCAAATCAGTTTTAACGGTAATGCTGATCAGATCAACAAAGCTTTGTGCCTCTTTGCTTTTGATCTCCTTGACGGTTATGCCGCGTTCTTTCGCAACTTCAGGCGCGTTGACAATATTGACCTCTTCCTGAAGGATTGGATTTAAGACCTCTTTTATGGCTGCCAACGTCAGCATTTTGGTATCCGCAGTGCTGATATCTCCATTATAGCGGACTTCAATGTTTTTTATTCTTCCTTCAGTCAGTTTGACAGCCAGAACACACATTTTTTGCATCAAGTGAAGGTAAGGCTTGATCATATTCATGACATCTCTTGATACAGGCGGAATATTCAGTGAAGTTGAAACCGGTTCGGATCTCAGCGCAGCGAGCACGCCGCGGGCTGCGCAAACCGCAACCTCGTTTTCAGCTTCCTGCGTCCGGGAGGCAATCCTGGGAGTGCAGACCACATTCTCCATCTTCACCAGCGGATGATCTGGCTGAAGAGGTTCTTCAGCAAACGCATCCAAAGCTGCCCCGGACACAATCTCTTCCTGCAGTGCCCAGATCAAAGCTTCCTCATCAATGATTCCGCCTCTGGCACAGTTAATAATCTTGATGCCCTTTTTCATTTTGGAAAACGCATCTTTATTCAGCAGATTGCGCGTG
This sequence comes from Dehalobacter restrictus DSM 9455, assembly GCF_000512895.1. Taxonomy (NCBI): domain Bacteria; kingdom Bacillati; phylum Bacillota; class Clostridia; order Eubacteriales; family Desulfitobacteriaceae; genus Dehalobacter; species Dehalobacter restrictus. The sequence continues at coordinate 1,085,460 of NZ_CP007033.1, read as the reverse complement.
TCAACTGTCGCCGGAATATGCAGTGTCAGGTAATCTGCTTTACTTAAGATCTCATCCAGATCCACCAGCTCAATCCCCAGCTCTCTGCCTTTATCATCACTTAAAAACGGGTCATAGGCAATCACTTTCATATCGAACGCTTTGGCCCGCTTGGCCACGCCCATGCCGACCCGCCCCAGGCCGATGATGCCCAAGACCTTTTCTTTCAGCTCCATTCCTAGGAACTTCTGTCTTTGCCACTCTCCGCGCTTGACAGAGGAATAAGCCTGAGGAATCCTTCTGGCCAGAGCCAGGATCATCCCGATGGTATATTCAATGGAAGAAGCACTGTTGCCCTGAGGGGCATTCAGGACAACAATCCCCTGCTTTGTGGCTGCCTGAATATCGATATGCTCAACTTCCAGACCAGCCCTTCCGATTACTTTCAAATTCCTGCCGGCTTCAATGACTTCACTGCTGACAATCGTATCGCCTCTGATGACCAGAGCATCATATTTCGGAATCATTTTGATCAGTTCTTCCTGAGATAATGTACAATATGTATCCACGTCATGTTCTTCACGCAGCAGTTGAATTCCAGCCTCTGCCACTTTGTTATTCACCAAAATCTTCATCTGACTCTACCCCCAGTATCTGAAATAAACTAAACCTCCCATCCCCATGGAGACGAGAGGTAATACCTTCCCTTGCAGCGATTTGCCTAAATTTTAGGTTATTTTGATTATAGAGTTTATTGATTCTTCTGTCAAGAATCCGTCTTTTGAATCAACATACTTGGCAGCTGACTGTCCTCAGTGTCATGCGATCACTCTTCTGCTGCCCCGGTAATGCTCCGCCCAGTAACGTTCATCCAGTGAAGAAACCTGAACGCAATGCTTGGCCGCAGAAATAAACTTGTTATCACCGAGATAGATTCCAACATGACTTGCTCCGGCTCCGTTGGTATGAAAAAAGATCAGATCACCAGGTTCTAATCTTGTTTTGGGTATTCCGACCCCCTCTCTGAATTGTTCATACGATGTCCTTGGAAGTTGAATTCCATTCTCAAGAAATACTCTTTGAACCAGCCCTGAACAGTCGACACCGGATCTCGACCGGCCGCCCCATTTATAGGCAGTCCCATTCCAGTTTAGTACCGAAGCTACGATACCGGCCTGAATTTCTGCTTTTTCTTTGCTTGCTTCTATGAGGGAAAGGGTACTGACATTTACACAAGAAAAGCTGCTCTCGCCAGCTTTTTCCTCCATGATTCTAATATTGTCGGTCTGCATAGGGCTTTCGTCAACCGTTTTAGCAGGAGCTGCCGTAATCTTAGTACGCAAGGAGGCAATTTCCTGCAGGGCATAAGGATTTGAGGGGACTACGGCAGTTCCGGCCAGTAGAAGTGCTGTTAGGCCAATCACCTGTTTTGGAACGAAGGTGGGCTGATTGGATTCTGCCAAAGGGAGCGCAACTTGCATGATTCGAAACTCCTTTCCAAATAAAATCCAGACAGTCTATATCATTTTTTTATGCAGTAAGGAGATGGATTATGCTTTTTATCCGGCCAGGCAAAGAAAAAGGTTGTCTGCACATTCATATCATTCTTATATTTTTTGCATTTTTTTCCTTTGTTTTATTTTCTTCATTGTTTTATCTTCTTCTGTAATTCTTCCTCATAAAAAGATTTGTCATTTTTTTGCCTGAATAGCAAAACATTTCATCGTATTTGTGTTGTAGAATTGAACAAACTAAAATAAGAAAAATATAAAGAGGTGATTTAGTTTGGGGAGAAAATCAAATTCTGATTTGAATCAACTAAAATATGAAGTTTCCAAGGAGTTGGGTATCATGAACAGCGGACCGCAGGAATATGCGCAGTATCTGAACAACGCCAAATATGAAGTAGCCAATGAATTGGGCATCCAGTTAAACAAGGGATATAACGGAGACATCACATCAAGGGATGCCGGCCGGATTGGCGGTCAAATTGGCGGAAAAATCGGTGGAAATATGGTTAAAAAGATGATTGAATTTGCCGAAAGTAACATGGTGAACAACGGTGGAAGACTCTAGTACTGATCAAGAGGATGGTTTCCATCCTCTTCTTTAAATGATCACATTTCCTCAATTTCCTCATATTCTTTAACCAAATCACTGATCATTTTCCCTGCAGGTAGGATTTCAGTTATCTTTTCAATATATTGTCCTGAAAAAATCAGTCCCTGATCCAAATTACCCTGTTGAGCATTGATCAAGGCCTCCTTTATGCAAAAAGTTGCTGTGCATTTTTTTAAACAGCCCTCACATATTTGTGGGGATTTTACTTTCCCCGAAAGGATTTCATCTGTAAATTTATTTCGGATTGCTCTCCCGGGCAGCCCGACGGGACTTTGAATGATGACAATATCTTCTGCCGTTGCTCTCAGATAAGCTTCTTTGAGGGCCGGTGCTCCGTTCGCCTCTTCACTGGCTGCAAAACGGATCCCCATTTGCACGCCGTCAGCACCAAGGCTAAACGCCTCCTGTAAATCTCCCGTATCCACAATGCCTCCTGCCGCAATGACCGGGATAGAAATAGCCGCCTTGACCTCAGGAACAAGAATTCTCATGGACTGATCTGTTCCGAGATGTCCTCCCGCTTCTTTCCCTTCTACTACGACCGCTGCCGCTCCCAAGCTTTCAGAAATCCTGGCAAGCTTGGCCGTCGATACAATCGGGACTAAAGGGGTTTTTGCCTCAGCGCACCAGCGAAAAATATCCCTGGAAAAACCGGCTCCCTGGATAATCAGGTCAATGCCTTCTTCCAACGCAGCGCAGACAAGTTCTTTGAAACGCGTTGCTGCAAACATAATATTTATTCCGATGATTCCTTTGGATTTCTCCCTGGCCTTCCTGATTTCACCTTTTAACTCAGTTTCATCCAAAGACGTCGCAGCAATAATCCCTATTCCACCAGCGTTGGCCACAGCCGCAGCCAGCTGAAAAGTGGAAATTCTAATAGCCATCCCGCCCTGGATGATCGGATACTTCGGGATCAGACCTCCTACTCTTAACACAGGTAACTTCAAAATACAGCCCTCCAATAATTTCTTCAACAATTTCTTGAATAATTTTTGCAAACATTAATTCTTTCTAACAGTTTTCTTCATTAATTAATTTTCAAATTTCAAATTATTTTGATATTCAAAGTAATTTTCTCTTTGATTCTACCTCTTTTTGAGCCACTATTCAAGTTCATTACTCAGCGCTATACATGCTCTTTCTGTCTGTTCCACCAACATCAGGCTTTTTCATATTTTTACCGCGTAATGTTCATACTACCTATATCTGAAAAATGGAGGGCTGAACAGGATGCATACAATGTGGAAAGGTTCCATAAGTTTTGGTTTGGTCAATATTCCCATCAAAATGTTTGCTGCTACCGAAGAGAAGGACATCCATTTCAGATACATCCATAAGGAGTGCAGTACCCCTCTTAAGTATGAAAAGCATTGTCCGACATGTAACAAAGAAGTAAAAGAAGAGGAAATCGTTCGTGGGTACGAATATGAAACCGGTCATTTTATTATTATCAATGAGACAGATCTTATTGCCTTAAAATCTGAAGTGGAAGAGAAGTCAATTGAAATCCTTGATTTTATTAATCTTGCAGAAATTGATCCGATTTATTACGACAAATCCTATTACCTAGCACCGCAGGATACCGGCGGCAAAGCCTATCATCTCCTGCGACAGTCCATGAATGATACCGGCAAAATTGCCCTGGCTAAAATGACTATCCGCAATAAACAGACGCTGGCTGCCTTAAGGGTTTACAATAAGGTCCTGGTCCTGGAAACCATTTTCTATCCAGATGAAATAAGACCCGTCAGCGAGGTACCGGGAATCAGCGAGCAGCAGGGTGTCAACGAAAAAGAGCTTGATATCGCGACCCAGCTGATTACCAACTTAACTGCACCATTCGAGCCGGAAAAATATAAGGATAATTACCGGGAAGCACTGAGAGAGCTGATCAACAAAAAGATTGAAGGCAGGGAAATAGAAGTCGCACCTGAAGCGCCCCACCGTAATGTCATTGACTTGATGGAAGCCCTTCAGGCCAGTTTAAAAGAAACCAAGAAGAAACCTTCCAGGGGCAAAACAAAGACTGCAGAAAAACCAACCCGGATACTGATGCCCAGGAAGAGAAAAAGACAACCGCAAGCTAGTACCTTGTCAACTCTAAAATAAACATATTAATCTATCCATAGACGTCAAACTTAATGTGCCTGGAGATTTTTATGAAACTGCTGGAAGTAATGGAGCCTGTGCTGTCATCTGAAATCAGGACAGGTGATGCGTGGATCCACCAGATTAAATGGGACGGTATCAGAGGGTTATCCTATATTGAAGACGGCAGCGTCCAGATCTACACCAAAAGTGGCAGGGAGCGAACTTCTTTCTATCCTGAAATCCAGATAGCTCCAAAACTGCTGAACGGCCATCAGGCCGTACTGGATGGTGAACTGGTTGTTTTCAATACCGGGAACAGACCATCCTTTCATCTGATCATGAATCGGGAACGCCTCAGAAACAGTTCTAATCTGCCCGTCTATCAGCAAAAATACCCGGTCTGCTACATCTTGTTTGATCTTTTGTTCTTTAATGGCACAGACTTGCGTAACCGTCCTCTAGAAGAGAGACAAGATCTTCTTCGGACCAAGGTGTCATCTTCTTCCAACATCACGGTTACCGATGATTTTACGGACGGTTCAGCTCTGTTTAAGCTAATGAAAGAAAGAAATTACGAGGGAATCGTTAGCAAGAGAAAGAACAGCCGTTACCAAGCTGGCAAAAAACATAATGACTGGTTCAAAACCAAAATCAGCAAAAAAATCCTGGCCATTGTCGGCGGATTATCCTGGAAAGAGCAATTTCCAAACTCACTGCTGCTTGGTATCTTCCAGGGAGACCAGTACCTCTACATCGGGAATGCGAGTCTTGGACTGGCCCAGAAAGACTTCCAGCTTCTCAAGGCTTACGCTTCGGATTATACCCAGGAAAGCAGCCCGTTCGACAACCTTAAAAAAATGAAGGATACGACCTGGCTCAAACCGGTCTTGACCTGCTGGGTAAGTTTCCTGGAATGGACAGACAGCAGGAGTCTCCGCCACCCTAAAATTATTGGTTTCAGCAAAGATCCTGCCTCTGAAGCCCAAGGAAAGGAATTCATCACGGAATGAACCTGGAAGTTGACGGCAAAACGCTCACTATAACCAATCCTGAAAAATTATTATGGCCTGACCTCGGTATCCGCAAGCTTGATTATTTGAAAATCCTGCTGGAATTAGCCCCGTACCTTCTGCCTCACGTCAAAGACCGTCTACTGACGACGATCCGTTATCCTGATGGTTTCCAGGGCAAGTCCTTCTTTCAGAAAAACATCCCTGATTATGCCCCTGGGTGGATTCCGACGATCGAATGGCGGGATAATCAGTATATCATTTTAGCATCAGAAGCAATCCTCATTTGGCTCGGAAACCAGGCCTGTCTGGAATTCCACATTCCATTTAACCCCTATGACAGGGATCAGTATCCTTCTGCACTGGTTTTCGATCTGGACCCTTCCGAAGGTCAGACCTTTGAGGATGTCACGGAAGCGGCCCTGCTGATTTTTGAAGAGCTTCAAGCGCTTCAGATTACAAGCTATATCAAAACTTCCGGGGCAAGCGGACTTCAGATCCATATTCCGACAGGCGGGAAGTATGATTACGATACCGCCAGAAAAATCAACGAATTTTTTGCGGTTTATTTCAGCCAGAAATACCCCCGGCAAATTACCCTGGAGCGCAGTGTCGCCAAAAGAGGCCATAAGCTCTATTTTGACTATCTGCAGATGTGGCAGGGTAAAACCATCATCAGTCCTTATTCTCCAAGGGCAACGGCCTACGCCTCCGTTGCCGCTCCGCTGGAATGGGGGGAGCTGCGGCACGGGGTCAAACCCCAGGATCTTAATCTGCTGAATATCAGCAGCAGGCTGAAAGATAAAGGAGATCTCTTTGCTCCGCTGAAAAATGGACAGAACAGCAGGAGCTGCCAAGATCTCGACTTTATCCTTGAAAAAATTTAATCATTTACCTTTATTTCGCAGATTGTAAAAATTTGGATGTATCATGACAGACAGCCGCGCTCCGCATTCATGCTCCGCTTACGCTGGAACTGTGGCACACAGACCCAGCTATGAAGGTTTAAATGTCTGGTTATTTAGAGAACGGTATACTAGTCGTTAGAGGATGTATGGAACGTAATCTCCGGGTACTTATCCTTCAGTCTGTCCAGGTAGTATTCGTCCTCAAGAAGAACGACCATCTGGTCATCCTGATCTTTGACGCACAGATTACGGAGTCCGCGCAAATTGGCCGGATCAACAAGTTTGTCGCTTCTGACCCAGCGGGCCATATGATGCAGAAGATGATGAAGCTGAATTCTTGTTCCATATTCATTTTCGAGGCGGTATTCCAGGACTTCAAACTGAAGCTTTCCCACAACGCCGACAATCAGTTCCTCCGGCCCATCCATAAAGGTCCGGAAGACCTGCACTGTCCCTTCTTCCGTCAGCTGCTTGATTCCCTTCTGAAACTGTTTGTACTTGGAAAAATCCAGATTGATAATCTTGGCAAAATACTCCGGCGCAAACTGCGGCAGCTTTTCGAATTCAAAGGTCCCTTCCTCACTCAGGGTATCGCCGATCCGAAAAATGCCCGGATCAAACAAACCCACCACATCTCCGGGATATGCCTCTTCCAGGATATCGCGTTCCTGTGCCAAGAACTGCTGTGGTTGTGGAAGCTTGATCTTCTTGCCGCTTCGGACATGATTGGCTGCCATTCCGCGTTCGAACCTGCCCGAACAGACCCGCATAAACGCAATCCGGTCCCTGTGGGCCGGGTTCATATTGGCCTGAATCTTAAAAATGAAACCTGAAAATTGAGGATCGGTCGGCTGAATGTAGCCAACCGAACTTTTTTGCGGTCTTGGCTCAGGCGCCATTTCCAGGAACTGCTCCAGAAAAGTTTGGACGCCAATACTGCTCAGCGCGCTGCCGAAGAAGACCGGAGACAGCATCCCCTCCTGAATCATTTCCTCGTCAAACGGATCCCCTGCAATATCCAATAATTCCAGATCTTCGCGAAGCTTATCATATAAGGCAGGTTCGAGACAGTCTTTGAGAGCGGGATCTTCAAGTCCGCGTTCGCCCGCCTCAATCCGTTTCCGTTCGCCGTCCCGGTAAAGCTCCAGACATTGATGCCGCCGGTCGTAGATTGCACTGAAATCTTTTCCCATTCCGACCGGCCAATTCAAAGGAACCGTATTAATGCCTAAAACATCCTCAATCTCTTGAAGGACATCCAGCGGGTCTTTGCCAAAACGGTCCAGCTTGTTAATAAACGTAAAAATCGGTATGCCTCTCATCCGGCAGACTTTAAACAGCTTGATGGTCTGGGCTTCGACACCTTTGACCAGATCGATTAGCATGACGGCGCTGTCGGCTGCCATCAGCGTGCGATAGGTATCTTCACTAAAATCTTCGTGCCCGGGTGTATCTAAAATATTGATATGAATTCCGTTATATGAAAACTGCATGGCGCTCGAAGTTACGGAAATGCCACGTTCTTTTTCAATCTGCATCCAGTCGGAAGTTGCATACTTGGCTGCTTTTCTTCCTTTTACCGTACCAGCCAGCCGGATAGCCCCGCCAAAAAACAGCAGCTTTTCTGTTAAGGTCGTTTTCCCAGCATCCGGGTGAGAAATAATTGCAAATGTCCTTCTGGGTTTAATCTGATTCTGGTTCGTCGTCTTTTCCATCAAGTTCCCTTTCCTTTTTTACGTGCGTGTTTTTGCCTATATTACTATATCATATTCCTTAACTTTTTTCTTCTTTAACACCCGCATTGCATTCAGGATCGCAATCACAGCCACGCCTACATCAGCAAATACAGCTTCCCACATTGTCGCGGCACCCATCGCTCCAAGGATGAGGACACCTATCTTTATTCCGAGCGCAAAACCAATATTTTGCCAGACAATTCCTTTCGTTTTCCGGGCAATCCGGATTGCCTCGAGCAGTTTGGCAGGTTCGTCCGTCATCAGGACAATATCCGCGGCCTCAATCGCTGCATCCGACCCGAGTCCGCCCATGGCAACCCCGATATCGGCCCTGGCCAGGACCGGCGCATCATTGACCCCATCTCCGACAAAAACGAGTTTACTGCCGTTTTCCTTCTGCTCCTCCAGTTCTTCCAGAACAGCAACCTTTTGATCGGGAAGCAATTCAGCGTAAACTTGGTCAAACCCCAACTGCTGTCCAACCTGTTCACTGATCGCCTTCGTGTCTCCGGTCAGCATAACCAATTTCTTGACCCCTGCCTGTCTCAAGCCCCGCAAAGCCTCCTGAACATCTTTTTTGACTCTGTCCGTAATCAGGATATAGCCGGCATATTGACGGTCAATCGCGATATAGGCAATCGTTCCAACCTCGGGTATTTGCGTCAGGGAGATTCCTTCCTCAGTCAGGAGCCTAGCGCTGCCGGCCATGACTTCTTTTCCCTGATATACTGTTTTTACGCCATAACCTGGTATTTCTTGGTACTGATGGATATCCTTCTGATCAATGCCCTTCGTGTTCAGTTTTTTTGTATCATCTTCGGTGTATCGTTTCAAAATCGAGGCCGCAATGGGATGACCTGAAAAATATTCAGCCGCGGCAGCATATTCCAGCAAAGTATCTTCATCAAACCCCTGAGCAACTTGTATTCCGGTAACTTCAAATACACCTTCAGTTAGCGTACCAGTCTTATCGAAGACAACCGTACGCACTTGATTCAGGCCTTCCAGGTAGTTGCTTCCCTTGATCAGGATGCCGTTTCGGGAAGCGCCTCCGATACCCCCAAAAAAGCTTAACGGAATGGAGATCACCAGTGCGCAGGGACATGACACCACGAGAAAGACCAAAGCCCGGTTCAGCCATTCGCTGAACGTGGCCCCCTCAATAAACAGCGGGGGCAGAAAAGCTAAAAGTGCAGCTCCGAGCACAATAACCGGTGTATAGACACGCGCAAATGTTGTCATGAAATTTTCTGTCTTAGCTTTTTTAGAGGTGGCCTTTTCCACCAGATCCAGAACCCGTGCAACCGTGCTCTGCTCATAAACCTTCGTAACTTTTACGGTTAAGACCCCGGTCTTATTAATAAAACCAGCCAGAATGCTGCTGCCGGCTTCGACCTCCCTCGGAATAAATTCTCCGGTGAGCGCCGAGGTATCCAAAACAGACCTGCCCACAAGCACTGTGCCATCGAGGGGAACTTTCTCTCCTGGTTTGATCAGAATCATCTGGCCTTCCCTGACTTCCTCCGGCGGCACTTTGCTTATGGAATCTCCCTTCATTAAATTCGCATAGTCCGGACGAATATCCATCAGTTCACTGATCGAGCGGCGGGAACGGTTGACAGCACTGTCCTGGAAAAATTCACCGACCCGGTAGAACAGCATCACAGCTACCGCCTCGGGATATTCCTGAATAGCCAGCGCCCCAACTGTAGCAATCAGCATCAGAAAGTTTTCATCGAGAAACTTGCCGCGGACAAAATTCCGAAGCGCCGCCCAGATAATCTGACTGCCAACCAATAAATAGCTGATCAGAAACAATACAATTTCAACGGCAGGTTTCAATTTTAGCAGAAACGCAGCAGCAAAAATAACGGCTCCAATGACAAAGCAAAACAGCTCGGCATTAACTTTCTGTTTTTTTTGTTCTCTTTGTTCTCTTTGTTCCTTCTGTTCTTTTTGTTCTTTTTGTTTTTCTTGTTCCGTGGTTTTCTCTTCTTTACTGGCTGCACCCATATCTTTGGACCTGATCCCAGTAATGCTTACCCCGGCCTCAATCCCGGAAGCGATTTTTTCAATTTGGACGGCAATATCTGTGATTTTTTCAGAATCATTTACCTCTAGATAGAGTTTACTGCCTGCAAAATCAATATTTGCAGTTATTATGCCATCCAGCTTCCTTACTTCCTGTTCGATTTTAACCGAGCAGTTTGCACAGCCAAGACCGGCAAGCAGGATGACTGCTTCCTGACTTTTTATAGCCATATCTTTTTTCTCCTCACGCATCCTTATCCTTCTTTGACATGGAGCATTCCCTGGCTGAAAATGCCTTTGATATGCTCGTCATCCAGCGCATAGAATACGATTTTTCCTTCTTTTCTGTTTTTTACCAGCCTGCATTGCTTAAGAATCCGCAGCTGATGGGAAATTGCCGACTGGGTCATATCCAATAGAAAGGCCAGGTCGCAGACACACATTTCTGCTTCGGAAAGCGCCCAGAGAATTTTTATCCTTGTCGTATCACCGAATACTTTAAACAGTTCGGCAAGATCATACAGATTTTCTTCCTGCGGCATCGCTTCTTTAACCTTACCGACAATTTCTTCATGAATAACCAGGCAGTCACACCGCAAATTCTCCGCTTTCCCCTCCATCAAAACAAACCGCTCCTTTGCAATTACGCTTATTTGAATACTTGAATACTTGAATACTTGAATACTTGAATACTTGAATACTTGAATACTTGAATACTTGAATACTTGTTCATATATTATCATATACCTTATATTTTTTATGGTCAATTTATTTTTCTATTTTTCTACTTCTCTATTTTCTACTTTTCTAATTTTTTCCTTGTACGATTCTCTGCATGATTCTTTTTTAGCCTTTTCTGCCTTGGGTTCAAACGCCACGCTCTTTGAATCGGAATCTACGCATAGCCTGTAAATATTGATTTAAGTTTTTTAAGGCCATTCGTCAGAGCAAAATAAAGATGAACGGATACAGATGAGGCCGTCATTAATGCCGCCAGATAATGCCGCCAGCGTACAGGGTTTAATCCTCCTGTCGGTTTGACCGCTCTCTGCAGGGGCTTAAAGTAGAGGGCCATCCCGGTAATAATTTGGACCGGGATCAATCCTGCGAGCGAGGTGATCAATATTTTCTGACCTGGATTGTATTTGGGATACTTCTTCTTTTTTCCGGATAGGAAGAATTCGTATTTTAAAAATCCGGGCATTGCCTTTAAGGTCTTGCGGTTCGGAATGATCTCTTTATAGTTTTTGTCTTTCATCCCGTAGCAAATCCGTGCCAGATACGAATTCAACAGTAAAAACTGGGCGACGGCGTGTGTCTTCCGGGCTGAGTCCATCCGTTTGAAACCAAAAGCGCGCGATGGGCTGTGAATGTAAAGCCCGCTAAGAATTAAAGCCAATACAGCTGGCGCATAAACCCAGTGAAGCAGTCTGGCTGTTCCTGAATGACGTTGCTTTTTCCAGTTCATATCATGATCTCCCCGATCGATGTTCTGGTGGTTATTAAATGCGTCGAACAAGAGGAGCAGATGTCAAATGCCCTGATCACCCGGCCGATTTCAATGGGCTGTTTTTCATCCGCAATTGGAATTCCGATCAGCGCTTCCTCGACCGGTCCTCTGCAATTCTGATTATCCCGAGGCGAAAAATTCCAGGCACTGGGTGTAATGATCTGGTATTGGGCAATCCTGCCGTTTTCAATCCGCAGCCAGTGTCCGAGCGGACCGCGCATTGCTCCGGTGAGGCCAATACCCTCGGCATTTTTCGGCACTTCAAAGGGTACGAATATGCGTCCCTCCGGCTCAAGCTCATCGAGCCAGGATTCCATCAAGGCCCCTATTTTTTGGGCCTCAAGTGCCCTGGCGATCATCCGGTCCATCGTCGATATGCCCTTTCGGTAATCTCCTTTGATCCAGAGCCTGGCCAGCGGTCCCCCTTCCAGTGGCACACCGGAATAACGGGGCGCCTTTATCCAAGAGTAGGCGTCTTCTTTTTCCCGTTCAGGGACTGTCTGGCCTCCAGATGGGTTTCGCGGTCCGGACTCTGCTGCATACCAGGACCTTGCCGTATGTTCTTTAATCAACGCCAGATCAAGCTTCTGGATTTGGCCGTTCAGCATTGCTCCACCGGGAAAATATCTCCCCCGATCTTGCTCAGTGCATGGAAACAGTCCGTACTCAAGCATATTTGGGGTTCTTTGGCCGAGTTCAAAGTAATCACTGTAAGCTTCTGCAAGGATGTATACATCGGGTACCATCTGACTCTGGATAAACCGATTGATTTTTTGGAGCTTCGACCGGAAATTCATGACCACATCGGCAGAAGGCGGAACTGTAGCCCCTCCAGCCAATATCCCATGAGGAAACGGAGCTTTTCCGCCTAGCAGGGCCACCATTTCGTGAGCCAGGCGGCTTATTTCCAGCGCTAAATACATATTCTGCACCATCGCGTCGTTTTTCTTTTTTTTCAGTCGCTTATCTTTGGTATAACCTGGAACAAAAGGGGCCCTCTCTGGCAAAGTCAAATAATCCACCAGGGAAAACAAATACTGATGACGGATATGATTCTGAAGCATATCTGCCCCGATGATCAGGTTTCGCAAAATGTTGGCATTGCGGGGCGGTCTGATCCCGGCAGCGTCTTCCAAGGCGTAGGAGGCAGCTGCTCCATGCAGAGATGAACAGATCCCGCAGATTCTTTCCGTAAGGTACGCGGCGTCCTGCGGATCTTTTCCTTGCAGTATCAATTCGAATCCTCTGAAAAAGATCCCGCTGCAGCGGGCATCTACCACCTTTTTGTCTTCAACTGTGACCTCTACGGCGCAGGAGTTGTTAGCCCTGGTAAGCGGCCCTATGACAATCTTTTTCATGAAGTCAGTCCTTTTCCTTTATTCGCGTTTTCATACAATCTTTTACCTGCCGTTTTCTTACTTATGACCTTTTTAAGTTGAGCCTTGATTTTTGGCTTGCTTCCGCCTGGAAGATCCTTTTTCAGTGTTTCCGCAATCTGCCGGTCAGGATGCTTCCTAACAGATGAGCGCCAATACCAAGCGCGGTCACAACCCCTGTCAATAGGCCCACCCTATTTGCCGTTACTTTGATCCCAGGAAGCTTTACATCTGGTAAGTGTTCAAAGAATGGAACGTCTCCATCGGGAAACTCCGGGCTGGCACAGCCGATACAAGGGGTATTGGCTTTTACCGGCCAGCTTAGATGCTCTCCGTTCCACTGGCGGACAGGGCAATCTGCATAGGTGACCGGCCCTTTACAGCCAATCTTATACATGCACCACGGTTCTCCCGGCTTAGCGGCAAAGATGCTGTTGTCAAAATAATCCCGCCGCTGGCAAAGGTTATGGATTGTTTCTCCATAGAAAAGTTTGGGCCGGCTATAATCATCAAGTGCTGGCTCACCGTACTGAATTAAATGGTTCAAAGTGCCCATCATCCATTCGGGGTTGATTGGGCATCCAGGCACATTGATAACTTTTCTGTCTAGAGCAGCCTGTAATGATACACATTTAGAAGGGTTCGGAGCTGCAGCATAGATCCCTCCGAACGCTGCGCAGGTACCGGCAGCAACCACGTAACGAGCTTCAGCACCCAGTTCCCGCACTGCCTGCAAAGCCGTCCAAGCCTTGCCGTTCCGATAACCGATCACAGAATACAGGCCATTGGATCTCGTTGGGATGCTCCCTTCAACCACCAGGATGTATGCCGCTTTATGATTTTTCTGGAGATCATCAAGAACATTGATGGCATCACTGCCTTCGGACGCCCCCAAAAGATAATCAAAACGAAGCTCTGCAATGCTGCTGATCAACTCCTGGTAGCCCGGATCCTTGGCATTAAGAAGGGAAAGCATGTCGCCGGCACAGGTATTCGTCCCGAGCCAGATAATGAGAGGTTTTGCTGGAACATCTTTATTCACCATACCCTTACATCCCTTCTGCGGTCTTTCGTACCCTGTTATCTTATACTTTGCGATTTTTTCAGTTCAAAGAATATTATTACCGCATGCTATTGCACTATACGAGATTTGCAGGTCTATCCTGTTTTGTTCAGGCATAAATAATTATGATTAGCCTTTCTCAAGGTTCCCCGGAAGGATGAACGAGCCATGAACTTTAAACGATTTATCTTAAGTCTGATTGTGATTGTCTTGTTAATTACAGGCTGCAAAATCATCTGGAATAGACATTTAATAACCGTAAACGCAGCCGCAGTATCCCCAGTTTCCGATTGGGAATATGAGGCCGTAATGAAAAGGGATATTCTATGTCTGATGCTGGCCTATCCCGAAACCATTACCGGTGTGGATAAAGTATCCGGAAATGAGGTCTATGTCCTTTTAAAATCCGGGAAAAAAATCTTATATGATGACAGAAAAGAAAAAAACGCCTGGCAGAAATCGGGAAACCCCGATCTCCAGGATATGATGGATCAGCTCTACTCATTGTCCAAGATTACCGAAGTTTTGCCTAATTACTACAACCCTGGCTGTGCAAGAGTTTATCCGCTTCTGAAAGAAGTCTACGGAATGAGCAAGAAATCAATCCTGTCCAATCTGATCAAAGTCAGCATTGGCTACAAGTATGTAGAGTTTAACGGGAACAATAAAGCTGCAGAATCCTTAAAGGCGGTTATGAAAGAACTGCTTCCGTTGTCCCGCCAAAGCCATAAGGTGTACGCTGCTTCTTTTCCAAGCAGCGGGGCTTTCAATTACCGGCTGATCGGCGGTACAAACAGGCTGAGTTCCCATGCCTACGGTATCGCAATCGATCTTAACAGTAATAAATACGATTATTGGCGCTGGTCCACCCGTGAAGAAGGTCAGAAAAGGCTTAATGCCTATCCCCAGGAGGTCTCTGCTATCTTTGAAAAATATGGTTTTATCTGGGGCGGCAAATGGGGAAATTTCGATATTATGCATTACGAATACCGTCCGGAAATCATTCTGAAAGCGCGTTATTTTTCCGAAAGACCCGTCTCGGGGATTCCATGGTATGACGGTTTGCAAAGCAGCCAGGAAGCCTGGGAATATATCTGGCTGATTGAAGAAAGCCTGTAGCTTTATATGCTTATCGTTCAGTCAACCTGAATTGCGAACAACACTGAATCGTGAACATCCTGGCGGTATTTTTTCTTTCATGATACAATTATTCACAAATAATACATTACTATTTCATCCCATTTTTGGTAATATTAATCATTATATACAAGTTGATCTGTTACGTTGAATATGTACGGGAGTTTTTACTCTTAGGAGGTCCTGAAACATTGAATAAAAGACAGTTGGGGCAGCGGGGCGAAGATATGGCTTTGGAACATATTAAGGAAGCCGGATTGAACATTATCCAGCGCAATTATCGCTGTCCCAAGGGAGAGATCGACATTATCGCCAGGGATGGGAAAACAATTGTATTTATCGAAGTCAGACTGAGGAGCTCCAATATCCGGGGATCCGCAGAAGAAAGCATCGGCCTCTGGAAAATCCAAAGGCTTAAAAGTATTGCCTCGTATTATCTTCTGGAACAACACTATCATCAATGGCCGCAAATCAGGTTTGATATTTTCGCCATTAACATGGCTGAAGGCGTTCCCGAGTTCAACTGGATCCAAGGGGCACTATAAATGCTTATTTTCTTTCCGTTTCTGTCTAATGTTCTGTCTAATGTTTTTGTCTGACATTCTGTCTGATTCCATAAATATCGCCAAAATTCAACTATATTAATCCATTAATGTAACTTTATAGAAGGATATTTGCTGTCAGAAGCGAATTTTGTTTTTGAGGTGAAAAAAATGTTTGCTTCTGTCAGCGGAATGTCTGTCGACAATCTCTCAGCCCAGCCGGTCAGTGTCGAAGTGGATATTGCCAATGGTCTTCCCTGTCTGGAAATTGTAGGCCTTGCGGCCACTGCTGTGAAAGAGGCCAGAGACAGAGTCCGGTCAGCGTTGAAAAACTCAGGCTTCGATTTCCCTTTGAAAAAAATTACAGTTAATCTTGCTCCTGCAGACCTGCGCAAAGAAGGCTCCGGTCTGGATTTACCGATCGCTTTGGGTATATTGGCTGCCATGGAAGAACTGAATAACTCCGTATTGAACCGCTATGTTTTTGCCGGTGAACTTTCCCTGGAAGGCCTTTTACGTCCGATACCAGGTGTTCTGACCATGGCGCTGGCTTTAAAAAGCGGGCCGGAAAAACAAGTCCTGATTATACCGCCTGCGAATCTGGCCGAAGCAAGGCTTGTAACCGAAATAGAAAGTGCAAGCGTAATCAGTCTTGCTGAGTTAGTGGGGATTCTGAACGGAGAAGATCATTTTTCCGTTATTCCTTCCCCGCCCTCTGCTGAAATCTTTGAAAAGGTATCTGTGGACTGGTCGGATATTCACGGGCAGATGCAGGTCAAACGCGGACTGGAAATTGCCGCCTGCGGGGGGCACAACCTGTTGATGGTTGGTCCGCCCGGCTCTGGGAAAACGCTGCTGGCCAGAGCATTTGCCGGGGTTCTGCCGCCGCTCACGGTTGAGGAGAGTCTTGATGTGACTCAGCTTCACAGCCTGACTGGTATTATCCGGGGAAATGGGCAGCTGATTACGCAAAGGCCTTTCCGCAGCCCTCACCATACGGCTACAGTTGCCGGAATCATCGGCGGGGGACAGAAAATTAAGCCCGGGGAACTTGCCCTGGCCAATCACGGTGTTCTCTTTCTGGATGAGCTGCCTGAGTTTTCCCGGGAAGTCCTCGAAGCACTCCGTCAGCCGCTCGAGGACCGAAAACTGACGTTAATCCGTCTGAGAGGCAGAATGGAGTTTCCGACACGCATTTGTGTCATCGCTTCGATGAATCCGTGTCCGTGCGGCTATTTTGGAGAGAATGGCCGGGAATGTTCCTGCACGCCACTTCAAATCAGCCACTACCGCGGAAAGGTTTCCGGACCCCTACTGGACCGGTTTGACATCCAGCTGGAAGTCCCTCGTTTAAGCTATGGCGAGCTAAAGCGCGGGGATAACCGGGAAACCTCCGTTATGGTTCAGGAACGGGTGATCAAAGTCAGAGAACTCCAGCAAAAAAGATTAAAAGGAAGCCGGACAAATTCCGAGATGACCGGTCGCGAAACAAAAGTGCTGTGCCAATTGGACAGCGCCGGTGAATCCCTCCTGCAAAAAGTTTTTGATAAAAACCTCTTCAGTGCCCGGGCCCACGACCGTATCCTGCGTGTAGCCAGAACGATCGCCGATATGGCCGAATCTGATAATATACAGGCGGAACATCTAGCCGAATCATTGCAGTACAGGGCTTTGGACAGAACGAAGACGAATCAATGAAGTAATCAAATAAGTTCAGCAAAGTATAATCATAAATTTAATTACAAAAGATAATCCATATGTACATACACGAACAATCTGGGTCACTCCATAATATGGATATATAGTTCAGTTAAAGGAGTGATCCGTTTGCATCATCAGGTTCACAAGGGAGACAATTTATCTAAGATTGCACGCCAGCACGGCGTGACTGTCATCATCTTATTAAATTTGAATCCCCATTTAAGAAAGCGCAGACATCGTATTTATGTTGGTGAAAGAATCAGAGTAAAATAGTTGGAAATATTGGATACGTCATTGAATAAAAATCAAAAAGGAATAGCCGCGTACAATGCAGCTATTCCTTATCTGTTACTGAAATAAATTCTATTGTAATCCTTAAGTCTCAAATCTTTTTTATGTACACTGTATGCCGGTCCCAATCTCAGATATTACCCGAGTTTATACTGTGTCCCGGCGATTATCTCTTTGATCGGCGAGAAACTCTGCCTGTGGATTGGACAAGGACCAAAGCGGTTTATTACCTCCATGTGCAGCTTGGTTCCATAACCCTTGTGTTGATCAAAATGATATTCCGGATAAATCTGATGCATCTCATCCATCAGCGCATCCCTGGTAACCTTGGCCAGAATTGAAGCTGCGGCAATACTCGCACTAAGAGCGTCTCCACCAATAATGGCTTTCTGAGCCGTATCCATATTCAGCATGTCCCTGCCGTCAATAATGACGTAATCAGGGTTGATTTTCAGGTTTTCCAGGGCCCTTATCATCGCCAGCTTTGTGGCCCTTAATATGTTTAACAGGTCAATTTCGCCGGGCGTCGCACTTCCCAGTGCAAAAGCAACAGCCTGCTTTTTGATTTCTTCAGCTAAGTTCCTTCTTTTCTTTTCCGATAATTTCTTCGAGTCATTCAGGCCGGGAAGCTCAAACTCCCTTGGCAAGATACAAGCAGCGGCAATGACAGGACCGGCAAGCGGACCTCTTCCTGCTTCATCTATACCGGCAATCCGTGAATATCCTTCAGCAAACAAACCTTTTTCTATCTCCAGGAGTTTCCCTATCCTTTCGATTTCATCCATTCCTTCATCTCCCCAGCTGAATAAAATGTGGCACATACTCTAGAGACCAGTCTCCGTAATGTATAGAAGCGTCAAATTTTTAGTCCATAGTCACTTTGGCAATCTTACCGCTGCGGAATTCACGAAGAAAGATCTGGGCGGCTTTGAAGGTATCAATTCTGCCACCGCTGACTAGACAGCCCCTTCTGCGGCCAATCCCTTCAAGATCGGTCTCGTTTTCCCCAAGTTTGTAAAAGCTTTGCAGTTCCAGAGGATAATTCTGTTTAAGCCAGGCGAGCAGCCACTGAGCAAGTTCTTCCTGATCGAACACTTCATCTCTTACCGCACCGGTCACAGCGAGTTTCCTGCCTACTTCAGGATCATCAAATTTGGGCCAAAGCATACCCGGAGTATCAAGCAGCTCGACTTTATCATGTATCCTGATCCACTGGTTGCCGCGCGTAACACCTGGTTTGTTGCCCGTCTTGGCTTGTGAACCGCCGGTCAGCTGATTAATCAGCGTAGACTTGCCAATATTGGGTATACCAACAACCATGACGCGAATAGGTCTTCCCCGCACTCCCCTGGCGGCCAGCCGTTCTCTTTTATCCGTCATCAGTTCCTCGAGCAGCGGGACAATTTTTTTGACGCCAACATTGGTCATGGAACTAATCGCTAAAACAGGTCCTTCCTTGCCAAGTTTCACAAGCCACTGGTCAATCCTCTTTTTGTCAGCAAGGTCCGATTTGTTGAGCAAAAGCAAGCGGAGCTTGTTCCCAAGCAGCTGCTTCAGCAGAGGATTCCTGCTGCTCAGTGGCAAACGAGCGTCTCCCAGTTCCATGACAATATCAACCCAAGCCAGTTGTTCTTCGAGCTTTCTTTTCGCTCTGGTCATATGACCAGGATACCATTGAATGTTCATAATCCTCCATAGAAAACAAAAGAGCTGAATTTCTCCAGCTCTTTTCCATCTTCTCTGTTATTAGCGGCGTTCTCTGATTCTGGCCGATTTGCCGTAACGGTCACGCAGATAGTAAAGTTTCGCTCTGCGGACAATACCTTTACGTACAACTTCAATCTTGTCAATACGCGGAGAATGAAGGGGGAATGTTCTTTCTACACCTACTCCGTTGGAAACACGGCGCACGGTGAAAGTCTCCCTTAAGCCATCGCCCTTCCTTTTAATCACAAGCCCTTCAAAGACCTGAATACGCTCACGAGTACCCTCGATAATACGTACATGTACTTTGACTGTATCTCCAGGACGGAATGAAGGAATATTATCTTTAAGCTGCTGCTCTTCAATCATACGAATATAATCCATAATAAATTACCCCCTTCCTTGCCTAGATGTTCTTAACTTCTTACATCAAGCCAGAGGACCATCCGTTTTTTACACTGTATCATATTACCACACACACCAAAAATGCGCAATATGCTATATCTTTTTTACTAAATCTCTAGTTAATTTCCTCTAGTTAATTTCCTCTAGTTAATTTCTTCAAGTTTTCGATACAGCGTCAATTTTTGCTTGTCCTTCATATCTGCTTTTCATTTCTGTTTTTCTGATCTTTCTGATTCCAGGATTATATAAAACGGCCAAACCAGTATTTTTCAAATCCAAGTTTTGCCAAATAGGCTGTCCGCGTTGGCTTCCATAGAGAGATCGATGGGCTTGGTTTTTTATAATACTGAACCGATGAATATCGGGCCCGACCGAACCCGGTATTCATGATTCAGGTACCCTTTCCTTTATAGGTATATTCCGGCTTTGCCCCCCTGGACAGAAGATAGATATTTCTTGCCACAACATCCGCCTGGTAATGCGCAAACGCACCGGCTTTCGGTGCGTAGGCCCCCATTACCGGAAGCTTTACCGCTGCAGCATCACCAATGGCATAGATTGTCGGGTAATTTGTTTCCAAAGTGTGAAGGTCTACTTGAACAAATCCGCTGCTATCCACCAAATTTGACTTTCGTAATACCTCCGGGGTCCAGTGAGGCGCAATACCTAACAAAAGATCCGCAGCAATTTTCGTGTCATGATCCAGGATCAAAGCTTTTTCCTCAATCCTGAGCACTTTCGCTTCCGTGATCAATTTTATCCCTTTTTCAGCAAGCATTTTCCTTACACTTTGCCCAACCTTGGGCTTGGCTAATGGCTCCGGGGAGTAATCTGGCGTCACCAAGGTAAGCTCAATTTTATTTTGAATTCCCCTTTTCCGAAAAAACTGGTCCAAAAGAAACATTATTTCATAAGGAGCAGATGGACATTTGTATGGCAAGCTGGATATAAAAAAAACAATTCGTCCGGAGGAGAAATTGTTTAATTGCTGATTTATCTTTCTTACCCCATCAAAATCATAAGCATTTAAAGCATATTCTGTGAATCCGGGTACGGTCTCCGTGTGATACTCCACTCCCAAAGAAATAATCAAATAGTCAAAAGGCAAGACTCCCTGATTTGTTGAGACCTGATGTCCGGTTAAATCAATTTTTTGTACTTCCTGATGCAAAACATGGATATTCTTCTTTTTTAAATTGGTTAACTTCCTTGTTATATCCGCTGGTTTTCGCTGACCGATCATAAGGAGTGGATAAGAGGCTGCAAAGTGATGATTGAGTTCCCGGTCCACGACCGTTACCTGCATGGAATCCCCCGCCACATTTTTAAGAATATTGGAGGCAACAATACCGCCGATTCCCCCACCCAGAATTAAAGTGTTTTTCATAAGCT
The DNA here is from genome assembly GCF_000512895.1 of Dehalobacter restrictus DSM 9455. Lineage (NCBI taxonomy): Bacteria > Bacillati > Bacillota > Clostridia > Eubacteriales > Desulfitobacteriaceae > Dehalobacter > Dehalobacter restrictus. The sequence goes on along the minus strand of NZ_CP007033.1, from coordinate 1,064,460 downwards.
CACCCCAGCACTATTTTCTCCGAAAAAAAACACTTTATTCTTGTGCCTTGTCAATTCAAAAAATAACCAATTAATGGCCTCTGAGCCTGTCCAAAATAATTGCCGCAGCTGAACGGACAGACAGATGATTATAGTCTCCGAAACCGTAAACCGGCTTCAGAATATAATCTGCTTTTTCCATTTCTTCCTTTATGATGCCCCAACCTGTTCCGAAAAGCAGCAGAAAGTCCTCATCAGTTTCCTCGAGCTTCCGGCGCAGGTCGGAATATTCAATCGTATTCCGGTACAGTCTCGCATCCGTTGCAACCGTGAATAATTTCTTGCCGGGATTCTTGATTTTGATTTCCTGGACAGCTTCTTCCAGCGTCGAGGCAAGCTTCACTTTCTCAAAAGCTTCATATCTATTGGGATTATATTCAGCGCCATACCCTTCCCGCCAAAAGCCCATGATCCGCCGGGCTAGATCCTGCTGAGCCGGACCGGGATGGACAACATAATAGGTATTCACTCCATAAGTAGTTGAGCTTCGGGCAATATCGTGCAAGTCAAGGTTGGTTATCGACGTTGCGATCTGCTCCATATTTTTGTTGTAGACAGGTGCGTGAATAAGGGCTACATATAGTTCTCCCATTATTTCCTCCAGATCTTATTAAATAGTAATCTAGGGTTAGTCTGTGGGTCACAATACCGCTTTTCGGCCGTTGTGTCATCCTTGACACAAAAGGCCGCGCTACGCAATCCTGCTCCGCTCACAGCGGAACTGTGGCCCCCAGACTGATCGTAGGATTATTTACGCAGATCTGCATGCCAGAATGCAGATCTTTCTTCAGACGCATAAGCATTCACTTCGTAAGACGGCACTAGAAACGCCACGGAGGGCACAATAGCCGATAGCGGTAGTTTTGGCAAGCAGACCTGCCACAATAGGTCTTTATACTACTCGCTCTTAATTCGTTGTCTCCGCTTCAGAGCAGGCTTTAAATGCTCCCATTTCTCGCGATAAATCTTAATCTCCGGATGATCGAGCGTAAGTTCCTCTAAAAGCGGATAATCTGTTTGCTGAAACTCTATCTGCGGGATTAAATCACTTCTTTTCAGGAGAGTCCTTCTCAGAGACTCTTTTCTACGCCAGCGCTCAATATTGGCGTGATGTCCTGAAAGCAGAACCTCGGGCACCTGCATTCCTTCAAAGTCGGGAGGACGTGTATACTGAGGATACTCGAGCAGACCCTGACTGTGGGAATCATCCTCCTGAGAAACACTGTTCCCGAGAACGCCCGGCAAGAGCCTTGCCACCGAATCAATCATCACCATCGCAGCAAGTTCTCCTCCCGTTAAAACATAATCTCCGATGGACATCTCCTCATCGACCAGGACGCGTATTCTCTCGTCAAATCCTTCATAATGGCCGCACAAAAGAACTAACTCATCATATCCAGCCAGTCTCAAAGCTTCCCGCTGCTCAAATTTTTTTCCCTGAGGCGAGAGCAAAATAATTCGGCGGCTTCCTGCAGGCTCCGGCAAATTCCGGACAGCCTTGAACAGAGGCTCCGGCTTTAGAACCATTCCCGAGCCCCCGCCATACGGGATATCATCCACATTTTTATGTTTGCTCTCGGCATAATCGCGGAAATTAACAAGCGCTATCTCAAGCAGGCCCGCTTCCTGAGCCCTTTTCAGAATGCTTTCTTTTAATGGCGCAAACATTTCCGGAAAAATCGTCAGTACCGTAAACTTCATACGCAGCCTCTCTTTATGCTAAGACTCATCATCGAGTAACCCCGGAGGCAAAATGACATCCATTCTTTTCGCCGGGACATCCACCTTTTTGACAACGGTTTTTAAAGCCGGAACACAGAATTCGGTTTTTTCGCCGCGGACAATATAGATATCGTTCGAACCAGTTTCCTGAACTCTTATCAAAGTCCCCAGCAGAATATCATTCTCGTAAACCTGCATTCCCTCAAGCTCAAAGTAATACCAGCGGTCTTGCAGCGGAGGAATCTCCGATCGGTCTAGTCTGACCTCAAATCCACGGATCTTTTCAGCATCCTCCCTAGTAGCAATGCCTTCCAAAGTCAAGAACACGATACCTTTCGGATCAATCCTTACCCCCTGGACATGAAATTTTTTTTCAGTCCTTCCATCAGACAGATAAATTTCTTTCAGATCCCTGAACCGCTCCGTATTATCCGTAATCGGATATACCTTGATTTCTCCTTTGACACCCTGCGGTTTTAGGACCTCTCCAATTAATACACTTTCCAAGGCGTTACGCCCTTTCCTTTATAGAGTTCCGCGATCCATCATCCCATTTAAAGAAAACTTGGCCGTCGTCAGTTTTAGCTGCCCTTAGATGGTTCAGAAAGCACTTAGCGTTTTTCTAAACCAGTAAAGTCAAAAAGGGCCTGAGCCCTTTCCAACCTTACTGGTCAATATCAACAATAACCCTGCGTCCGTCTTTCACGGCCGCAGCCTTGACAATTGTCCGGATAGCGTTAGCGATCTTACCCTGTTTACCGATCACTTTGCCCATATCTTCCTGAGCAACTGTCAATTGAAGGTGCACAGTTCTCTCTGTAGCATTCTGAACCACAATAACTTCTTCAGGATGATCCACCAATGCCTTAGCTAGTACCTCTACGACTTCTTTCACAGGAGTCACCTCCATGCTTACTTGGATTTATGAAATTTCTCCATAATTCCGGCCTGACTGAGCAGAGATTTTGCGGTATCCGAAGGTTGAGCTCCCTGAGTCAGCCATTCCAGCGCTTTGATCTCATCTATCTTGATTTCATGAGGATTTTTGGTAGGATCATAATAACCAATTTCCTCAATTGCCCTGCCATCACGGCGGGATGCTGAGTCGCATACTACAAGACGGTAGAAAGGATTTTTCTTTGCACCCATGCGGCGCAAACGAATCGTTGTTGCCATAATTTCACCTCCTCCAACAAACTCTAAACCCATATATTCAACAACATCAATGATATTTGGGAGTCCGCAATGATTTAAAAGGAATATCTGATTGTTTAAATTGTGTTTAAATCGGCACTATATCTGGAAAGGGAATTTTGGGAAAGATTTCTTGCCCTGTTTTTTCCCTTTTTTCCCTTTCTTCGTACCGCCTTTGACGGCTCCTCCCATCCCTGGGAGTCCGGAAAGCTGTTTCATCATTTTCTTGGTTTGTTCATATTGCTTAAGAAGCCTTCCAACATCGACAACCGTTGTTCCGCTCCCTTTCGCTATCCTTTTTTTACGGGAGTCCTTGATCAGGATCGGTTTTCTTCTTTCATCCGCTGTCATCGAACAGATGATGGCTTCCGCCTTGTAGAACTCTTTCTCATCGATCTCGACGCCTTTCAGCTGCTTGCCGATTCCAGGCAGCATTTCCAGCACAGACGACAAAGGACCCATCGAGCGCAGCTGTTTGATCTGATCAAGATAGTCATCCAGCGTAAGCTCTTGTTTACGGATTTTCTCTTCCAGTTCCCTGGCTTTTTTCTCGTCGACATTCTGCTGGGCTCTCTCGATCAGAGTAAGCACATCGCCCATACCTAAAATCCTGGACGCGATCCGGTCAGGGTGAAAAACTTCCAAAGCATCCATTTTTTCACCGGTTCCGGCAAATTTGATCGGGCAGCCGGTCACTGCTTTGACGGAAAGCGCCGCACCGCCGCGGGTATCCCCGTCAAGCTTGGAAAGAATGACACCGTCAAGTCCGAGCTGTTGGTGGAAAGCATCGGCAGCATTCACTGCATCCTGACCTGTCATGGCGTCGACAACCAACAATATTTCATGCGGTTTGACATTTCCTTTGATTCTGGACAGTTCATCCATGAGTTCTTCATTAATATGCAGCCGTCCGGCAGTATCGATGATGACGACATCATTGCCATTTTTTCTCGAGAATACCAGACTCTCGGAAGCGATCTTCACGGGATTTTCCTGACCAAGAGAAAAAACCGGAACCTTGATCTGTTCCCCCAAAACTTCCAGCTGTTTAATTGCAGCAGGACGATAGATGTCACAGGCGACCAGCAGCGGGTGCTTCCCCTGCTTTTTCAGCATATTGGCGAGCTTGGCGCCATGAGTGGTTTTTCCGGCTCCCTGCAGTCCCACCAGCATAATAATTGTCGGCGGTTTGGAGGAAATCGATATTTTGCTTTCACTCCCACCCATCAGACGGATAATCTCTTCGTGGACAATTTTTATCACATGCTGCCCGGGAGTAAGGGATTCCAGTACTTCCTGACCTACAGACCTCTCCTTGATCCGGGCAATCAGTTCTTTGACGACCTTGAAATTGACATCTGCTTCAAGCAGCGCAATTCTAACTTCACGCAGGGCCTCTGTAACATCGGCTTCGGTTAATTTACCTTTTCCTCTAAGTCTTTTGAAAGTAGCCTGGAGTTTTTCGCTTAGACCCTCAAACATTGCCATCCCGGCGTCCCTTCTTTCCCCATCGTATTTTTATTCGCTATTCGAGTGTATCTGCGATAATCTCTTTGATCCGCATATTTATATCCAACTGACGTTTCCAGGCAGATCCGCTGGAGAAATCTTCTTGTTTTGCTTCTTCCAGCAAAGACTCTATGCGGTGGAATTTATCTCTTTCCTGGATAAATCGGAAAATGAGTCCAAGCTTGTGCTCATATCCCTCCAGAATCTTTTCAGTTCTTTTGAGTAAATCATAAACTGCCTGGCGGCTGATGCCTTCTTCGGCAGCAATCTCAGACAGTGAGTAATCCTGCTGATAGTACAGATCCCATATTTTTCCTTGCTTTTCTGTCAGCAAGGGGCCATAAAAATCAAATAACAAGGCTTTTTCAGCGATTTCTTTCATTTTGATATTCCGGCCTCACTGTAAAGTATTTTTGCTTTACACCATCTGTATCTTATCCAAAAATACCTTCGGTGTCAAGTTTTTTACTTGCGTGTGTTTTTCACTTACTGTTGGATTGGGATTAGCAAGTCAAAATAATAAGAAATTTGTAAATCATTGTCTGGTTTTAGCATTTTTAGAACTGGTTCACTTTATTTATTATCTTTTATTATTTATGCGTATAATTGACTTTATGATCAATGTATTTACATTTTAATGTATAAATTGCTATTTTTTCGTGGTAATATATTACATATATTTCAGAAAATCAAAGAAAATTCCGATAATATGATTGATAAATACTGTACGGAGAAATAAATATGAAAGTAACAAAGAATAAGACACTGATTTTTGTTTTCATTGCTGTTTATTATCTTTTTTACCTTACTGCGACCATTAGCCAATCCGATTTTTGGGGAAATATTCTCTCGCCGGTTGGTGCACTGATTTCATTTTTTCTGCTTTTGCAGGCCTATTATAAATCAAGCCAGCCAAAGTATGTTCGTACCATCTGGCTGTTTTTTTCTTTTGCTTCCCTTTTTTGGGCAGTCGGTGACTTTATGTGGGACTATTCTGTTTGGATACTTGGAATTGATCCAATAGATGATTTGTTTGTTGCAGCCCTGTATTTTGGCACCAATCTTTTTCTTTCGATCGGTTCTGTCATCTTTGCCCTAAACCGTTTCAGAAGATGGAATGTCCTGCAGCTACTGATTGACAGTCTGGCGATGTCTGTTTCCATTCTGCTGTTGATTTGGATCATTTACTTTGATGCGAACTACGAGAACCTTTATCTCGTTTCCAGAGGCGGCTGGACTTCAGCTATGAGCATTCTTCTTGATATTGGCATGATGACCGGTATAGCCATCTGGTTCTTCTCAATCCGGGCCGGTAATATCGCACCCTCCGTCCGGCTTGCAACAGGTGCCGTTTTGGCCTTTGCTTTGATCGATCTGGTCTATTATTATCTCTATCTGCATGATCTTTATATTCCGAATTCAGTGATTGATTCGGTTTATATGGCGACATTGCTAGGCATTGCGCTCAGTGCGCTTATAACACCCGAGGATATAAAAGCAGGGGCTGATGATACTGAGCTTTATGGGGATTATTCCAACGAAGGTTACCGGAATCAGGGGCTGCTCTTATTGGTAGGTCCAATTATCATTCTGTTTTTCGTTGGATTCGATATTCAGAGCTTATTGATTTATCTCATCATTATCTTTCTTCATGGAATACTGAGCAATCATATTCAGAATTCCATCAGAGACCAGCATCTCTTAAGAAGAGAAAAGGAGCTGAACGCTGAACTTGAAAAGCGTATTGATGAACGCACACGGGAGCTTTCGGAAAAAGCCAGAGAACTCGAGAAGAAAAACCGCCAGCTACATTATCTTTCCAGTCAAGATATCGTAACCAAGCTTTATAACCGCCGCTTCTTTCTGGAAGCTGTGCAGGAAAAAATCAAAAGCTGCCAGGACGATCATATTCTCGTCCTGTTATTTCTCGATATTGACCGGTTTAAAACAATTAATGATGTTTATGGCCATATTATCGGAGATAAACTGATCATTGCACTTTCCAAGCGTCTCCAGAAATTTATCGATCCTGAACATGACCTGCTGGCCCGCTTCGGCGGTGATGAATTTGTGCTGGCGTTCCATGGCAAATATCACAACGGAGATATTGAGAACCTGGCTCAAAGTATCATCGCCATCTGTGCAGAACCAATCCAACTCAGTAAATATACATTCCACATAACGATCAGTGTCGGGATCTCCATTTACCCGCATGATGCTTCAAGTCTTGACGCCCTGATCCAGAATTCCGATATAGCGATGTATGAGGCCAAAAAAATAGGGTTCAATAAATACGTCTTTTTCAATGAGCAAATCAATGCGATCCTCCAAAGGAATCTAAAGCTTGAAATTTTATTGCGAAAAGCGATCTATGATAAAGAATTTTCACTTCATTACCAGCCCCAGTTCAGCATACCGGATAACAGTCTTATCGGGATTGAAGCACTGCTCCGCTGGAATAGTCCAGCTGAAGGTTCAATTCCTCCGAGCGAATTCATTTCGATTGCAGAAGAGACAGACCTGATTATTCCGCTTGGAGAATGGGTGATGAACAGGGCGATCCGCCAAATTGCCGAATGGAACAACCGTTATCAGACCACTCTGAAAATGGGCATCAACGTTTCGATCAAACAGCTAAATCATAAAGAATTTGGGGAAATGATCAAATCAGCAATCAAGTTCTATGCTGTTCCTCCGGAATGGATTGATATGGAGATCACTGAAAGCATAGCAATCGAAGATGCCTACGATATTCACGAGATTACCAAAACGATCAGGGATATCGGAATCTCTGTCTCAATTGATGACTTTGGGACCGGTTATTCCTCTTTAAATCATTTGAAGATGTTCCCATTCGACCGCATAAAATTTTCCAAGCTCTCAATTGATCATATTGTCAATGATGAGTTTGACAAAGAAATTGTGCGTTCGATTATTGTGCTGGCGAATTTTATGAAAATTAAAACCATCGCCGAAGGCGTTGAAACTGCAGCCCAATACGACGTGCTCAAAGAATTGGGTTGTGATCAGATTCAAGGCTACTATCTGGCCAAGCCTATGCCGGCTAAAGAGTTCGAAAAAGTATTTTTCAGCCTGCCCCAGCAACTTATTTTAGAAAATTCTTCAGTAAATTCTTCAATCATTTCTTTATGAAATTTTACAGGATTTCCCTTGTTTTACTGAGTCGGCAGGATAGCGAAAAGCTCAGACTTCAGACGCTATTCTCCTGGCTCTTTTTTCTGCTTCGCGGCAGATTTTCTGCTCATCAAGTGTCAGCAGTCTCCCGTCTTCCATCAGGATCTTTCCGTCGACGATCACCGTTCTGACATCCCCGCCCCTGGCACAGTAAACCAGATGCGAAGGTATTGAGAACCTCGGATAGAAATGCGGCTGATCAAAGTCAATCGAAATCATATCCGCTTTATAGCCGGGCTGAAGTTTGCCTAGATCCTTCAATCCTGCCACGGTTGCCCCTCCGTCCGTCGCCATTTTCAGAACTTCATAGGCTTTGAGGTCTTCAGGGGAGCCAAGCAATTTTTGCTGGAAGGAAGCCGAACGCATTTCCCCAAACATATCAAGATCATTATTGCTGGAAGCACCATCTGTTCCGAGTCCGACAGCAATCCCCCGCTTAAGCATTTCCGGAATCCGCGCTGTTCCGCTGCTCAGCTTCATGTTGCTTTCCGGGTTATGGGCAACCCCTACGTTATACCTTTTAAGGATATCAAGTTCGGCATCATTCAGGTAAACACAATGGGCAGCAATAATCTGTCCTCCCAGTATACCCTGTTGTTCCAGCCAGCAGAGCGGCGTTGTTCCATATCTCTCCCTGATTGTAGCGATTTCGGATTCTGTCTCCGCGAGATGGATATGGATGCCGGCTCCTAACTTATCGGCCTCCTGTTTTACAGTCAGCAGAAATTCTCCGGAACAAGTATACGGGGCATGCGGGCCAAACATAATCTTAATTCGTCCGTCCCCGGCATTATGATATTTCCGGAATAATTCAATATTTTCCTGCAGCGATCTGTTGCCGGCTTCTTTATTATGATCAATCATGCCGCGGGACAGCAGTGCTCTGGTCCCTGATTCCAAAACTGCCCTGGCCGTTTCTTCTTCACTAATATACATATCCGTCATGGTCGTCGTACCGGAACGGAGCATCTCACAAAGAGCAAGCGAACTCCCCCAGTAGATATCTTCCGGTGTCATTTTATCTTCAAAAGGCCAGACCTTTTCCTGCAGCCAAGGCATAAGCGGCATATCATCGGCATAGCCGCGCAGCAGTGTCATTGCAGCATGCGTGTGCGTGTTAATAAGTCCGGGCATCACGACATGGTTGGTTAAATCCAGGACTCTGTCCGGATTAAAACCCGCCGGGGCTGTTCCTCTCTCCCCGACAGAAACAATCCGGTCCCCGTCTATCGCAATTTCTCCCTGCGGGTAGAAATCCTGCGCATCGGTCATCGGCAAAATCATCGCTCTGATTAGATACCTGGACATTGTTTGTTACCTTCTTTCTCTTCTATATTATTTGACCCCTGTTTGCAGAAAAAAACGGCTTAAATGAACCTGTACAGAAATCCATTTGAGCCGAATGTTTTTTTCTATTTTGTATTATCTTACCAGCATCTTCACCATATTTACAGAGTAGGGCGGGGATATGATCCCTTTTTCCGTAATAATCCCGGTAATATATTTTGCCAACGTAATATCAAAAGCAGGATTGTACACACTGACTTCATCGGGAACAATCCGTACATCCATGATTTTTCGAACTTCCTGATCGTCCCGCTCTTCCACAGGGATCTCGTCCCCTCCAGATATTTTCAAATCAATGGTCGTTGTCGGTGCCGCCACATAAAACGGAATTTGATGAGCAGCAGCCAGCACGGCCAGCGAATAGGTTCCGATCTTGTTGGCCGTATCGCCGTTGGCGGCGATACGGTCCGCCCCTACGATAACCATATCGACTTTCCCCTGCTGCATCAGATAGCCGGCCATATTATCCGTAATCAACGTCAACGGGATCTGATCCTGAAGGAGCTCCCAGGCCGTTAATCTAGCTCCCTGTAAAAGGGGTCTCGTTTCGCCTGCAAAGACATGAATTTTTTTCCCGGATTCATGTGCAGTCCTAATAATCCCCAGAGCTGTCCCAAATTCAACCGTAGCAAGACTGCCTGTATTGCAGTGCGTCAGGATATTTGCTTTTTCCGGAATCAGCGTGTTGCCATATTCCCCAATACGTTTATTCATTCTGCGGTCATCTTCGGCAATTTCATTCGCTTCATTGATTAAAGCTGCCCGAATATTTCCGATATCATTCATATTCAGAAATTCTCTGAATTTATCTTCCATTTTTCTAAGTGCCCAAAAAAGGTTTACAGCAGTTGGACGTGTTCCTTCCAAAACGGCTCGAACCTCATCCATATAATCTTTAAAGTCTTCACCGCTTCCGCGGTATTCGGCAGCCCCCAGCGCAAAGCCGTAGGCTGCAGCCGCCCCGATTGCCGGAGCTCCGCGAACTTCCATATTTTTTATTGCCTCTGCCATTTCTTTGTAAGAATGTATTTCGCGGTATTGTTCGACAAACGGCAATTTCGTCTGATCGAGTATCAACAAATGATCTCCCTGCCATTGAAGCGCTTTCACACGATTTCCGCCTTTCTTAAGAAAACTTGGCTGGTGTCAACCTTTAAAATAAGCCTGCTTCTTTGCTTCCGGTAGTACAGTAACACCGCTGGTCATGATCCATGATCTTACAGGTGCTTTCCACCAATGCTGCCACAGTTTTGCTCAACAAGTCCATAGTAGCGATTACTTCGGCATGTGTCAATGGGTCTTTTTTAATGCCCGCAGCCTGATTGGTTACGAGGGCCATGGTCGCATAGCACATTCCAAGTTCCCTGGCCAATACCACTTCCGGAACTCCGGTCATTCCTACCAGGTGCCCGCCCAGCATCCGGAACATGTTTATTTCCGCCGGAGTTTCAAAACGGGGACCTTCGGTACAGACATAGACCCCGCCGTTTTTCACGTTTAGGCCAGATCTTGCTGCACCTTCTATGATATGATTACGCACATCGGGACAGTAAGGTTCCGAAACATCGACATGCAAAACCCCCTGTTCCCCATCCTCAAAAAAAGTCGCCGCGCGGCTTTTCGTAAAATCGAGGAACTGGTCCGGCAAGACAATATCACCGATTCGATAAGCTTCAGACAGGGAGCCTACTGCACCTGTCGACAGAATCTTTTTCACGCCTATTTTTTTGAGGGCCCAGATATTGGCCCGGTAATTAATCAGGTGAGGCGGGTAGGTATGCTTTGCACCATGTCTTTTTAAAAACACCATTCCAATCCCGCCGATGAACCCTTCAGCCAGCGGAACAAAACCATACGGCGTTTCAACTGTCTCCTCGGTCCTATCGTCAAGCGCCAGATTTTCAATTCCGGTACCGCCAATCAGTGCAAAATCCAAGACTATTCCTCCTCAGAACGGTCAAACAAGGCCCTGGCAAATTCTCTCGGTTCAAAAGGCCTTAAATCTTCTGCCCCTTCACCGATTCCAATCAATTTTACCGGGATATCCGCTTCATTCCGGATCCCCAGGATTACACCGCCTTTAGCTGTGCCGTCCAACTTGGTGAGTATGATTCCTGTCACATCGACTGCTTCCTTGAACAGTTTCACCTGCTGGATGGCGTTCTGTCCGGTCGTCGCATCGAGTACCAGCAGCACCTCGTGCGGGGCATCCGGAACTTCGCGCTCGACCACCTTTTTGATCTTGGTCAATTCTTTCATCAGATTCACTTTATTGTGCAGTCTTCCGGCAGTATCGATCAATAGGACATCTGTATTCCGGGATCTTGCCGCATGAAGTGCATCGAAAGCCACCGCAGCAGGATCAGCCCCCTCCGACTGTTTGATGACCTCTGTCCCGGACCGTTCTCCCCATACTTCCAATTGCTCGATCGCTGCTGCTCGGAAAGTATCCCCTGCCGCCAGCAAAACATTTTTACCCTGGCCCTGCAGATTTTTGGCCAGCTTGCCGATCGTGGTCGTTTTTCCTACACCGTTGACACCAACGATCAGATAGACGGTGGGCTTGGAATCTGCAAAAGACAAGGGAATCTCTTCACCCAATAGCGCAGTAATATGTTCCTGCAGTACATCCCTCAGCCCGGAGCGGTCGTTAATTTTTTGTTCTTTGACGGATGCACGCAGCATTCCAACCAATTTCAGCGTTGTATTGACACCCACATCTGATTGAAGTAGAATCTCTTCCAATTCTTCATAAAGATCTTCATCAATTTTGCCTGAGCCGGTAAAAAGCTGTTCAACTTTGCCGACAAAACCTTCTCTGGTTTTGGTCAGGCGCTCTTTAAGTCTGGAAAATATTCCTGCCACTTCATCTTCTCCTATCAAAGCAATATTGGCACAACTGAAATTTTAGCACACTCGGTTAATTCTAACAACTCGGTCCATTCGACCAACCCTGAGGCTGGAACATACATTCTGAAATTTATTTACAAACTATTAAATTAATCTTGGGTAAGTCTGGTGGCCACAATACCGCTTTCCGGCCGTTGTGCCATCCATGGCACAAAAGGCCGCGCTGCGCTATCCTGCTCCGCTCACAGCGGAACTGTGGCCCCCAGACTGATCATAGGGTCATTTAAGCAGATCTGCATGCCAGAATGCAGATCATGTTTTGTATGGTATTTCCCTATGTTTTACTAGTCCCACGACTCCGAATAACACTAGCATAAAAAACTTTGACTTACTCCAAATTAAGTCTCCGTGATGGATAGCCAGCGTCAAGCGGAGCATGGAGTGCGGAGCGCGGCTGTTTGCGCCACGGAGGGCGCAATCTGCCGAAAGCGGCTATCCATCATGGAGACTAACCCAAGCAAAGCTAATTGTACAAAGCTAATTTTAAATTGCCGGAGCCTCTATTCTGTCTTCAAGCTCAACAGTCAAAAGCTTCGATACGCCGGATTCTTCCATGGTGATTCCATACAGCCTGTCCGCGGATTCCATGGTTCCCCTGCGGTGCGAGATAATAATAAACTGCGTATGTTTGGATAGTTTGCGCAGATACTGCACAAATCTTTTGACGTTGACTTCATCCAGTGCCGCCTCAATCTCATCCAGGAGGCAAAACGGACTCGGTTTGACTTTCAGGAACGCAAACAGCAAGGCAATTGCCGTAAATGACCTCTCCCCGCCTGACAGAAGCGACAGGAGCTGTGCCCTTTTGCCCGGGGGCTGGGCCATGATCCTGACTCCGGTCTCCAGAAGATTGTCCGGATCATCCAGTAACAGTTCAGCTTGTCCGCCGTTGAAAAGCTGTTTAAATACTTCTTTGAACGCTTCATTGACGGCCGTAAAGCCTTCCTGAAAACGTTCGATCATGCTCTTGTCTAGTTCCCCGATCAGCTCCTGAAGTGTCCTTCCGGCCTCATCCAGATCATTTTTCTGGGTGGACAGGAATTCAAATCGTTTCAGCGTTTCCGGGTATTCCTCAAGAGCTGTATAATTTACGGGTCCAAGTTCTTCGATTTTTTGTTTGTAAAAAGCAATCTTCTCCTGTAAAGAGTCTTTCTTTTCAGGCGAAAGATAGCCTAACGCGTCTTTCCAAGCCAAGTGGTATTCTTCCTGAAGGCGGTCATTTCCGGATTCCCATTCACCCTGCCAGCGGGCAATTCGGAGCTCATTCTGATGAATCTGCTGTTCCATGTCCCTGGCCTGACTCCGCAGCATCTGAATATCCTGTTCCTGCTTGAGATTATTCGCTGAGAAAGATTCTTTTTCCCTGCGCAGTTCGATAAGCTTGAATTTCTGAGCATCAATTTGGGCCGTGTATTCCTGAACACTATTTTCTTGTTGTTCCTTGCCGGAATACAGTTCCTGCTCAGCCTGTTGAAGCCCGACGATCTCCTTGTTCTTTTCTGCGATCAGGTCTTTATTAACTAGAATTCGCTCATTTTCCTCAGTGATCTGCTGAATGATCTGGTTAAACTCCTGCTCCGATCTGGCAGCCTCAACTTTGGCCGCAGTAATCTTTTCCGAGATTTCCTGCGCCTCTGAAGTTTTTTCTTTCAGCAGTTGTTCCTGCTCGGTCTGCTCTGACTGCAGAGCCAGAATCTTCTGTTCTGTTTCGTTCAGTAAGTGTCTGGTTTCTTCATATTTGACAGCAAATGCTGTCAGTTCACTGCAGACTTCATCCAGTTCATACCGGATAACCCGGAAATCCTGTTCCAGCCGGTTCATTCTTTCCTCGTGGTGTTTGCTGTCCACATCGATGATATCTTTAGCCCCATTAATTTTCAGCAATTCCATATCAATGGTTTCTTTCGCTTCCTCGAGGCCTTCCATTTCTTTCTTTATGGCAGTGTATCGCTGCTTCTTTTCTTCCAGTTCGGCCTGCATGTCCTTAGTCTTCAGAGACAGTTCTTCAATTTCTCTTGCTCTGCTTAAGAGGCCGCTGCTTTGAGATCTTGTGCTTCCGCCGGTAAGCGAACCGCCGATGTTGACCTGGTCACCCAAGAGCGTCACTACCCTAACCCGGTATTGGTTAGCTTTAGCCAGCTCAATCGCAGAATCCAGATTGTCTGCAACCAGAATTCTTCCAAGCAGCGACTCCATAATATCTTTAAAACGTGGCTCAAACTTGACCAGATCAACCGCCAACCCCTGAAAACCGTGATGCCGTCTCGTTTTGTCATCAAGGGACTGCCTCGTTCCGCGGATTGCATCCAAAGGCAGGAAAGTGGCGCGGCCGCTGTTCGTCTTTTTCAAGTACTCAATACACTTTTTCCCGTCCTCGGTTTTTTCCACAATAATGTTCTGCAAAGAACTTCCCAAAGCGGTTTCCACTGCAAGCTCATATTTGGCTTCTACTTCGATATTGTCGGCCACTGTACCGAATATAGTCTCACAGGTAATTTGGCCTTTCCGGTAAGCCAGAACCGTCTCCTTGACACCCCTGTTATACCCCTCCAGACTGTCCTGGAGTGTATGGAGGGCATGAAGTCTCGCCCCAGCCTGGTCAATTTTACGTTGAAGCTCCGAGCACGCAGTCTCGGCATTTTGTTCTTCCAGCCTGTTGTTTTGGATCGTCTTCCTGATATTTTCTATTTTTCTCAGAAGTTCGATCTCTCTGGCTTCCAGTTTTTGTTTTTCCTCAATTTGGGCAGTAATCTCCTGAAGCACAGATTCCTTCTCTGCTTCTTTGGCTTTGATATTTCGGGTATATTGTTTCTCTTGTTGAAGAAGAGCTTCTTTTTTTTGATTAATTTCAGCAATTTCACTAGCCAGTTTGCTCTTGTTGGAGAGTTCTTCAAAGATTTCCGTTTTCAGCTCTTCCAGACGTGCTTCCCCGCTTAATTTCCGAAGCTCTTCCAGCTGTTGTTCTTTCTCTTTTATATCCCTAGCTGCATTTTGGAGGATCTCCTGCAGAAGTGTTTGCTTTGCAGTAAGGTTTTTCTTTTTCTCAACGGATGCGGCCATCGTTTCCTGTGCGACCGCCAGTTCTTTTTGCAGGCGCCCAAATTGTTCCTGGATATAGCCGCTTCTCTCGGAAAGCAGGGATAATTCGTGCTCTGCTTCGTTCATTTTATTTTCGAGAGCGTATATTTCCCCCTGCAGGTCCTGAACGCGTTGTTCCAATTGATTCAGTTCGTACCTGCCGCGTACGCTCAGGTTTTCTTCTTCATTGACCCTCGTTGTCAGTGCCGTAAATTCCTGACGCAGCGTCTCTTCAGAGGTCTGGGCATTGGTCAGTTTACTGTGTATATCAGAAAGTTCATTAACGATTAAATTAATCTCGAGCTTTTCCAGACCTGAGATTAATTCCTTGCTTGTCCTGGCTGTTTCGGCTTGTTCGGCTAACGGCTCGATTCTGGCTTCGACTTCGGCGATGATATCGCTGAGACGATCGACATTTTGCCGGGTATCCTCAAGTTTTCTCAAAGCTTCTCTCTTGCGCAGGCGGAACTTACTGATGCCGGCGACCTCTTCAATCAGGAGACGCCTTTCATCAGATTTCAGATTTAGAATCTCCTCAATCCTGCCCTGTCCGATAATTGAAAATCCTTCTTTTCCCGAGCCGGTATCAAGAAAAAGTTCCTGAATATCTTTTAACCTGCAAGGCGTCCGGTTGATAAAATACTGCCCTTCTCCATCCCGGTAAACCCGGCGGGTAATGACAACTTCCTCATAATCCAACGGAAAAAGACCTGAAGCATTATCAAAGAGCAGAGATACTTCCGCCATCCCTACAGGCCTGCGGGACGAGCTTCCGGAAAAAATGACATCTTCCATTTTGCTTCCGCGGAGACTCTTGGCACTTTGTTCACCAAGCACCCAGCGTACAGCATCGGCGACGTTGCTCTTGCCGCTGCCGTTTGGTCCGATAATGACGCTCATGCCCGGCTGCAGGTCAATTTTTGTTTTATCTGCAAAAGACTTAAATCCCTGAATATGAATCGATTTGAGAAATAATTCCGCGTCCATTCCAGGTATCACCAATTTATACCTCCCATGCTTTCAGCGCAAAATGGGCTGCCTGCTGCTCTGCTTCTTTTTTGGTCTTACCGATTCCTTTTCCCTGCAGTTCACCATGAAGATAGACCCCTGCAGTAAACCGCTTATCGTGGTCGGGTCCTGTCTCTTCAATGATCCTGTAGCAAACCTCATATTCCTTCTTTTGCGCTTTTTCCTGAAGCATGGTTTTGAAATCTCCATAATTTCCTTCGTTAAGTTCCAGAATCTCCGGAACAAGCATGTCGAGTATGAATTTACGAACTTTTTCAAAGCCATACTGCAAATAAATCGCTCCAATGACTGCCTCCAGCGCATCAGCAATGATGGACGGCCTGTCCCTGCCGCCAGAGGATTGTTCCCCTTTACCCAGAAAGAGCGCCTGGCCCAAGTTAATACTGCGGGCTTTTCTAGCCAGCGTCGTTTCATTGACAACTGCAGCCCTCATTTTGGTAAGTTCACCTTCAGGCTTATCCGGATAGTTCTGATAGAGATACTCGCCAATGATAAAATCCAAAACGGCATCGCCTAAAAACTCCAGCCGCTGATTATTCTCCAACCCGCTGTTGGGATTTTCAAAAGTAAAAGAAGGATGCGTCAGCGCAGTAAAAATCAGTTCGCTTTGCAGGTTTTCCAGCCCTAACTGCCTGATAAAGGATTCAACTTCTCCCGTTTGTTCAAGGTATTTATTCCGGGAGCTCTTATGGAAATACGCGCGGCGGTTTCTTTTGGCCATGTATTGCTCCTTTCATCCTGAATGAGTTAAAAGCCCCGTAGTAGCCTAACTACGGGGCCTCGAAACTAGGCTTATTGGTTCTCTTGCACATACTTCACAACATCAGCAATGGACTGAATATTTTCCACCTCTTCATCGGCAATATCAAGGTTGAATTCCTCTTCAAGTGCCATGACAAGCTCAACAATGTCCAGAGAATCTGCGTTTAAAGCTTGGAACGTCGTGGTAGGAGTAATTTCATCTTCGCCTACTCCCAGTTGATCAATAACGATTGCTTTTACCTTTTCGTATACATCCATTTATGCCACCCCCTCTCAGATAGTTTATTTCTTACCCTATTATTCTGAGCAGTAAAGTCTTTTATTCAGAATTGTACCAGTATTTATCAATAATGCAAGCAACTTTTTCATGGCAGCAGTCTATTTTTGCGTACTTTTTTCTAAACCATCGACGATTTTTTCAATAATTTGTCCTTCGATACATTCTTTGGCTACACGAACAGCATTAAAAATAGCATTTTCTTTGGAACTTCCGTGACAGATAATACTTGTACCGTCCACTCCGAGAAGCGGGGCCCCACCGTACTCAGAATAATCCAGCATGTGTGCAATTTCTTTCAATCCGGGTTTAACCAGTATTGCTCCTATTTTCCTGATAGTGCTAGCTGTAATTTTTTGCATAATCAGCTGGAAAAGCGATGATGACATTCCTTCAATGGTTTTTAGTACAATGTTGCCGACAAAAGCATCACAGACAATGACATCTGCAGTCCCATAGGGAATGTCCCTGCCTTCAATATTTCCGGCAAAATTCAGGGAAGATTGTTTTAGCAGGTCATAAGCAGCCTGAACAAGTTCGTTCCCTTTACCCTCTTCACTGCCAATATTCAGCAAGGCGACCTTGGGACTTTTAAGCCCCAGAATCTTTTCGGCGTAGATACTTCCCATCATCGCATACTGCAGAAGGTTTTCCGGTTTGGCATCCGGATTGGCACCGACATCGAGCAGCAGCTTTCCGCCTTGAAGCGTCGGCAGGACCGTACAGATTGCAGGCCGGTTAATTCCTTTAATTCTGCCTAAGCCCAGCAAAGCTGAAGCCATCTGTGCTCCGGTGCTGCCTGCTGACACCAGAGCATTCGCATATCCTTCCTTCACGAGTCTCGTGGCGACAACAATAGAGGCATCTTTTTTCTTCTTAATCGCAGCGGCCGGATGTTCATCCATCTCAATGACTTCGGAACATTCATAAATCTCAATCGTGCTTTTTAAGTCTTCAGGTATATGTAAGTCTATCTTGTCTTTCTGTCCGACAAGGATGATCTGGATATCCGGAAGAATCTTGGCCGCTTTTAAGGCGCCTTTGACAATCTCTCCGGGCGCATGATCTCCGCCCATGGCATCAACGGCGATTTTCATCCACGACATACCCCCTTTCTCTCATTATATACAGAAAACTTGGCTGACGCCAAGCTTTGATCTGTTTTTTCGAGTACTCTAACTTATTATTCACCCATAGAGATGACTTCTTTGCCATTGTAATAGCCGCAGTTCGCACAAATATGATGCTGAAGCTTCTGTTGATGGCACTGGGGGCATTCCACAAGATTAGGAACGGACAGCTTATCCATTGCTCTGCGCCTGCGGACTCTAGATTTGGATTGTTTATTTTGATGAACACCCATTGATATTACACCCCCTTATTCCATTTGGATAATATTTCTAAGCGAGGATCAATATCCTCAGTGGAGCACGAACAAGGATTCACATTGCGGTCAGCGCCGCATTTCAGACAGAGCCCCCTGCAGTCTTCAGAACATAAGAACTTTAAAGGAAGCTGCAGCAGCATATGCTCTACAATCCTGTCGTCAATCGGGAATTCGTCCTTTTCAAAAACCAGTATGCTGTCGTCTTTGGCTTCAGAAGCAAATTCTGCCGGGACCCATTCGTCTTCAAAAACAATCTTCAGATTATACGGGAATTCTTTCAGACATCTGGAACAACTAACAGCAATCACAGACGATATTTTCCCATTCACCAAGAGTGATTTGCCAACATTTTCAGCTTTTAATTCCACTTCAAGCGGGGATAAGAAACGATAAGACTCATTTCCGAGCTGCAAAGGTGGAAAATTTTCTTCATTAAAACTAAAAGTTTTTGACCCACCCTCGGCCCGCCTTAATTGAAAAACATTGACGATCACCAGCAATCACCTCGATATGCAACAACTGTAATTATAGTTATCACTTTTTTCTTTGTCAAGAAAGGATTACATCTTCTGGATGATTTCCTCAGTATCCAAGGCAATCATAAGTTCTTCGTTTGTCGGGATAACCATAACCTTGCATCTGGCTCCCCACTTGGAAATGTCCACTTCTTGCCCTACGGCCGCTTCATTTTTCTCATCGTCAATACTGACACCGATGCAGCCCAGCGTATCACAGATTGACCGGCGAATTAAAGGAGAGTTTTCTCCCAGTCCGGCTGTAAATATGATCCCGTCGACGCCGTCTAGAATTGCAGCATAGGCACCAATGTATTTTTTAACGTCATGAACAAAAACATCCAGGGCAAGCTGGGCACGGTAATTGCCTTCGTCAGCAGCTTTCTGTAAATCGCGAAAATCACTGCTGACTCCCGAAAGGCCAAGTACGCCGCTTTTCTTGTTTAACAGCGCATTGACTGCGTCCCCGGAGATCCTTTCTTTTTTCATGATAAACGGAACAATGGCCGGATCAAGATCCCCCGACCGAGTGCCCATCATCAGCCCCTCCAGCGGTGTGAACCCCATGGAATTTTCAACTGATTTCCCATATTTTACAGCCGTAAGTGAAGATCCGTTACCCAGATGGCAGCTGATCAGCTTTAACTTTTCCAGCGGTTTGCCCATGACCACCGCGGCCCGCTGGCTGACATACTTATGTGAGGTCCCATGGAAACCGTATCTGCGGATCTTGTACTTTTCATACAGCTCGTAAGGTATCCCGTAGATATAAGCCTCCGGAGGCATCGTTTGATGGAATGCCGTATCAAACACCGCAACCTGAGGTGTCCCCGACATCATCTGTTCGCAAGCAATAATCCCCGCCAGGTTGGCTGGATTATGAAGCGGTCCAAGTTCAAAACACTCTTCAATCGCCTGTTTGACCTCTGCATTCACAAGCACGGAGCCGGACACTTTTTCTCCACCATGGAGCACTCTGTGCCCTACTGCATCAATTTCTTCCAGTGACGTTAAAACACCAAAATTCGGATCGATCACAGCCTGTAAAACCAATTTGATCGCAGCTGTATGATCCGGCAAATCAGCAATAATGACCTCTTTTTCTCCACCTTTCGGACGATGCGTAAGCATCGCTCCGGGAAGCCCGATTCTTTCCACCAGGCCTTTTGCCATCGCACTCTTCGTTTCCATATCCATCATCTGGTATTTGAGCGATGAGCTGCCGCAATTTAGCACGAGAATCTTCACAAATTACACTCCTTTACTCTCTTCCACCAATCAAGATACATTGCCTATATAATATTGTATTTTTTTCTCTTTCTTATCTTTGTATACTCCGGTTATATAAATCACATATAGGAATACCCTAAATATGAGTGAAATAAAGTAAACAATATATGAACTGATTATAAAGAGTCTATCATATCTTTGTGCCCTGTCAACCCCTTTTGGTGTTCCGTTCTAAATACGCTAAAGGATGGTGACGACTGCCTTGCCATTCCTGAGAATCCTGCTCTTTTTAATACTTGCCGCCTGTATGTTCATTTATCCTCAGGAAGTATTGAGTTCTGCCGCCAAAGGCTTAACGCTTTGGGTAAATTATATCTTGCCGGCCTTATTTCCATTCTTCATTGTCTCTGAACTTCTTCTGCAGCTTGGCCTAGTCAACTTTCTGGGAGTCTTGCTCGAACCACTGATGCGTCCTGTTTTTCGCCTGCCGGGCAAAGCCTCTTTTGTTTTGGCCATGACACATACTTCGGGGATTCCGATCGGAGCGATACTGACATGCAAACTAAGGAAAAACGGAGATATTACACGGATCGAAGGGGAAAGACTTCTTGCTTTTACTAGCAATCCCAGTCCAGGTTTTATGTTCGGGGCAGTGGCGTCGGGGATGCTTGGAAACCCTGCCCTGGGCATTATTATTGCAGGATCTGTTTATCTGGCCAACCTGCTGGTCGGTTTGATTTTTCGTAATTATGGTGTTTCATCCGAAAAGGCTATTCCAAGAACGAATTCTTCCTGGAGAAAGGCTTTGCGTGAATTAAAAAACCTCCAACAAAACAATAAAACCATTGGCGCATTATTGGCTGATGCAGTCAGGGAAAGTACGTCAACGATTATCCTGGTTGGAGGATATATCATTTTTTTCTCTGTAATAACCCATCTTCTAACAGTAACGCATCTAAGCTCCGTTCTAGCCGACACATTCCATTTCCTCTCGGCCGGGTCCATTTCTATTCTGGAAGCAAATGCCATCATCCAGGGATTCTTGGAAACCACCTTGGGCTGTAATGCAGCCGTCCAGGCCTTTTCATCCCTGAACAGCAAGATTGGGGTCCTTGCCTTGCTGCTTGGATGGGGGGGGATTTCTGTTTTTGCACAGGTATCCAGCTTTACGGCGTCGACAGATCTTCGGCTCCTTCCATTTATAGCCGGTAGAACTATCCATTCCTTTTTGGCGCTTCTGATCAGTCAGCTACTGCTAAAATTCAGCCATATTCCAACCTCCGGCCTCCCTGTACAGCCAACTGGGGGTGATGCTTCCTGGCTGTTGTCCTTAAGATGGAGCAGCCTGTATTTTTGCCTATGCAGTTTGGCCCTGCTTTTCATTGTCTTCATGATTGGAATATGGAAAAAAGTGCACCGCCATTAAGATAAATTTGTTTATTCCTGCTCCATGGTCTGAACCCGTTCATCCCAACGGGCCATAGCATTTAATTCTTCCCGGCTGGCTTTGATGGATTGAAAAGCCTCTCCCATTTTTGATTCAATATCCTGAAGCAGATCATCGGAATATTTCAAAGCGCCTAATTTTACTTCTCGGGAATACTGCTGCGCCTTTAAGACAATTTCTTCGGCATAGGCCCGGGATTGAGCAACGATCTCATTTTCCTGAAGCAGCTGGTCAGCCTGCTTTTGCGCCCGGTCTACAATTCTCTGCCCATCGCTGCGGGCTTCTTCCATATAGCGGTCTCTTTCAGCCAAAACATAATTCGCCTGTTTAATTTCCTCCGGCAGAACGGAACGGATTCCATCCAATATTTCTAATACTGTTTCTTCATCAACCATGATCTTGCCGGTTAAAGGCACCTTGGTTCCATGGTCAAGCACTTCTTCCAACTGTTCAATGAGATCAATCAAATGATTTTCCAAAGGAATTATCCCTCCTCATGCTCTTCTTTGTTCTGAATAAACCATAACCTGGTATCTCCATATTCTCTTGTTAACCTTATCTCCAGAGGATCTATCGCATCATCAATGGTTTCGTCTGAAGAAGTTTCAATGATAATGACTCCACTGGGATTTAAGACAGTGTGCGTCTGCAAATAGGCAAGGGCCATGTCGGCCAGTCCCCGCCGATAAGGCGGATCAAGAAAAATTAAGTCAAAGCGTTCCTGAACTGCTTGTTTAAAAAAATTCATTGCGTCCATCCGGAGTATGCTGGTCCTTGGTGCTGCCCCGAGAATTTCGGCATTCTTTCTGATTGTCTCCAGGGCTGAAGTATCTTTCTCAACCAGAACAGCATGACGGGCCCCCCTGGACAAAGCTTCAAAGGAAAGGTTTCCGGTTCCCGCAAAAAGATCCAGGACTCTGGCGTTCATTACCTTGCCGGCAAGAATATTGAAAATCGCCCCTTTGACTTTATCGGAAGTCGGACGGGTATCCATGCCTTTAACAGTTTTTAAATTGCGGCCTTTCCATTGCCCAGAAATAATTCGCACGATGTTTTAGTCCTCTGGATATGATGTCTTCACTTTATCCTTTTATTATACAGTGATCTAACCTGATTTAAATATTTTTTTACAGGATACTCCCATTTTTTAAGTATATCATATCTGATTCCAAACGAAAAACATATTATTCCATTCCAGTATCTAATGAATCTCCGACTTGAATCTCCAATTAATATTTTATTTGATACGCAATTTGAATTTGCCACTTTATTTTTTACTCATCAATCTTCCTTATTTGAATATCTGTGTTAGAAATCCAACATACTAAAACAGATTTAAAAAGGAGCTGCTGCCGATATGAAATTATCGAACAAATCAAGCTTTCTAAAAAAAATGAATATTTCTCTCGACCTGGCGGTGGAAGCCCATGACTTGCTGCGGGGAGAAAGCGGCCAGGAGATAGCGGGCGTCATCATGAAAAAAGAAGAACTTCAAGAGGCAACTGTCACCGCAATTCAAATCATAAATGCCAAAGGCGAAAAAGAATTGGGCAGGCCTAAAGGAAATTATATTACAATTGATGCTCCGGATATCAAAGAAAACAACTACCAGCAGCACAATAAAATCGTTGCAGTATTAGCAAGGCATCTCGCCGGATTGTTTAATTTTAAGGAAGATACCAGTTTTTTGATCGTTGGTCTTGGCAACTGGCAGGCAACTCCAGACGCGCTTGGGCCCAAAGTTGTCGAGAAAATCATGGTCACCCGTCACCTTTTTCATTATACCCCCGAAGAAATTGAGGGGAAAATGCGCCAAGTGTCAGCGATATCACCTGGTGTGCTTGGCCTGACCGGAATCGAGACGGCGGAGGTAATCCGCGGACTGGTTGAACATGTCCGCCCGGATTACGTGATCGCGATCGATGCCCTAGCCGCAGGTGCACTGGATAGAATCGGCACAACCATTCAATTAGCGGATACCGGGATCAATCCTGGTTCCGGAATTGGTAATCACCGCAAAGGGCTCAATGAAGAAACCCTTGGCTGCAAAGTCATTGCTATCGGCGTTCCCACTGTTGTCAATGCTGCAATCATCGCGCATAAGACCATCGAAGAGCTTTTTGAACAAATGGAATCCGAACCTTCCCTGGCCAAAATCTATCAACAGGAAAATGAACAGGTTTTGATGAATGTCATGCAGAAAGCCTTGTCGCCCTACGAGGGCAGCCTGATGGTTACACCCAAGGAAGTCGATGAATTAATTGAAAGAAGCGCTAAAATTATTGCTGCAGCAATCAACCAGAGCATTCATTCCGGAATTGACAGCCATAATTTTGAGACCTACCTTCATTAAACAATCTACTTTTTACATCGACCCGAATAACTATAATGATTATAAGAGAAACATATCCTTTAACCGTAACTAAAAAACCTTTTGTTGCAGCATATCAATCAATGCTTCAACAGAAGGTTTTTTATTCCGTATCTCGTCATTCGTAATTCGTAATTCGTAATTCGTAATTCGTTATTCGCCATTCTTTATTCTTTATTCTTTACGTCTTCTCTGTTTTTACTTTTTCTTTTTGTTTTTTTCTGGGGAAGACCCATCTCTTGCGCAATTTCATATTTAAGATTTTCCAATTCACTTGCCGTATCTTTTTTCGCCTCTGTCATACCCTCTGCCTCCTTGAAAGTTCTGCATCAATCCGTGACTGGAATGTGCCGACAAGGAATAGTATGAGCCTGTGCAAAAAAATCATACGTACTGTGACTTGTTTATTAGTATAAAATTGTTCTCAGCACTAATTCACTCCGATTTTTTCTTTGGGATAAAGGCGGCTGACTTCCTGATAGGCTTTTTCGTATTTCTGAGGATCTTTCAGAACCTTTTGAAGCAGTTGATAGGCTTTTTCAACCAGTCTTCCGTCAGTTCCCAGGTCTGTAAGCTTTAACTCCGGTACGCCATGCTGGCGAAGCCCAAGCAGCTCTCCCGGGCCCCGGATCTTCAAATCCTCCTCGGCAATCCGGAAGCCGTCCTCTGTCTCACAAAGAACATTCAGCCGGGCACTGTCCCGGGTATTGCTGATCAGAAGACAATACGACTGTTCTTGTCCGCGTCCGACTCTTCCGCGAAGTTGGTGAAGCTGGGCAAGCCCGAATCTTTCAGCATCCTCGATCACCATCACAGACGCATTCGGTACATTGACTCCGACTTCGACGACAGTTGTCGTAACCAGGATATCAATCTCCCCGCGTCGGAAGCGCTGCATGATCTCCTCTTTCTCCTGTCCTTTCATTCTTCCGTGCAGAAGCGCAACACTGCTTCCTTCAAAAATGCGGCTTAATTCATCAGCCTTTTGGGTTGCTGAAACAAAATCCGATTTTTCTGTTTCCTCGACAAGCGGACAAACGACATAGATCTGCCGACCCGCAGCGACATGCTGCTTCAGAAATTTTTCCATGCTAGAGCGGCTGCGGTCTGAAATTTTCCTGGTGATAATCGGCTTCCTGCCAGCAGGCAGCTCGTCTAGCACCGAAAGCCGAAGATCGCCGTATAAAGTCAGCGCAAGCGTCCTCGGGATCGGGGTAGCGGTCATCACCAGGACATGCGGATTCTCGCCTTTGTCCTGCAATAGAGTCCGCTGTCTGACGCCAAACCGGTGCTGTTCATCGGTAATGGCAAGACCGAGGGCGTTGAACCGGACGGATTCCTGAATGAGGGTCTGGGTTCCGACGACAACCTGCGCTTTTCCGCTCAAAATCTGCCCTAAGATTTGTTCCCTTTCAGGCTTACTCTGGTTCCCGACAAGGAATACAACTTTTACCCCTAAAGGTTCAAATGCGGCCTGCAGCGATTCATAGTGCTGCTGGGCAAGCACCTCAGTCGGCGCCATCATAGCGGCCTGAAAACCCGAGCCCACAGCCTGCAGCAGGGCAGCCATCGCTACCACGGTTTTACCTGATCCAACATCGCCCTGAAGCAAACGGGCCATCGGCTTTTCAATGCTCCCCATATCTCGGAATATTTCCCGGATGACTCTTTGCTGGGCACCGGTCAGCCGAAAAGGAAGCCCGGAAGCAAATTTTTGGACCAAAGCTCCACCCTGGTTTAAAACGAGACCTGCTTTCTGAGGCCCGGGGGAACGAAGCCTAGCCAACGCCAGCTGAAGCAGAAGGATTTCCTCAACGACCAGTCTTTCACGTGCCTTTTTCAGGGTTTCTGCGGAGTGCGGAAAATGAATTTCTTTGATGGCTTGTCGCCGTTCCATCAAATTATTTTCCTCATACGGAAAGAACTCGTCAAAGATTCGGTCAGCCTGCGGCAAAATAACCTGGATGATCTCCCGGATAGTTTTCGAATTGAGACGGGCTGTTTCCGAATATACTGGAACCATTTTTTGAGCAGGACCCTCGTAAAGTCCTTTCCTGATTTCGGACGCAAGCAATTCCGGGATCCTGGTGCGCCATTGTGCTTTTCCTGTCACAGTGACCTTTGTTCCGTCCGGGTATTGTTTTGGAATATGTATTTGATTGAACCAGACGGCATGAATGCTTCTGCCGTCCTGTTTAATATTTAATTTGACGACCTTGACTTTGCCTTTGGTAACCTGGCTTCCAGTTACAATCCCGTCAATCGTAACATACTCCCCGTCCTGAATATCCTGAATCCGCCGTTTCGATCGGATTTCATATTTGCGCGGATAATGCCGCAGAAGATCCTCAGCCGTATAAATCCCCATATTTTCGAACTGTTTGGCTCTTTGCGGTCCGACACCTTTGATATACTGCAGATTTTGGGGATGACAGATGCTTCCTGTCTGAACTTCAAGGCTGGTTAAGACTTTCTCTGTGGTACGAAAGGTTCCTGATGCTTCTTCCGATGTTGTTCCGCAGATTGCTCCAGAAGCTAGTCCAGGAGCATCTGAAGATGTTGTTTTATCCAGTAGTTCCTGGAGTTCACGCCATAAAGCCCGTCGTTTATACGGGCTGACTTCATGATACTCTTCTGCTATTCGTTGCATTGAGGCGAGGTTTTCCGCGGAAAAAACACCGTCCAGTTCAGCAAGCAAGTCCAGTAAAAAGCTGCTGAAGCCGCCGACTGCGCCTGTATTAATAAATCCCTGTTTTTCCTCGGCTTTCATCGCCCTATTCACGCTGTTTCGCCAATGATCTGATTGCAGCACATTCTCACCTTGCCAAATGATCTTTATATTTCTGAGCCGCAGGAGTGACGGCGAGTCCCCCCCGGGACGTTTCCTTAAGGCTGCAGGACATCTCCCTGCCGATTGAAGCCATTGCATCAATGACCTCATCCAATGGGATCGCACTTTTGATTCCAGCCAAAGCCATTTCGGCTGCGGTTAATGCTATAACTGCTGCCATGGCATTCCTTTTTACACAGGGCACCTCGACCAGCCCGGCTACAGGGTCACAGACTAAACCAAGAAAACTTTTCAAAGCCAATGCTGCTGCCTGCGCTGTTTGATCGGGCGATCCGCCGCACAATTCCACTGCTGCCGCTGCAGCCATGGCAGCCGCTGAACCTATCTCAGCCTGACACCCGCCTTCTGCACCTGAGACACTAGCTCTTTCCGCAATGACCATCCCAAGGCCGGCAGATGTAAAAAGAGTCTGAACGGCATCTTCTTCCGTTGCATCCGACATTTCCTGAACTGTCAGCAGTACAGCGGGCAACACGCCGCACGATCCTGCTGTCGGTGCTGCAACGATCCTGCCCATACCGGCGTTTACCTCAGCTACGGCCATTGCTCTGGCTGCTGCCTTGTTCACCAGATTACCCAGAATCGACTTGCCGCTTTCTCTATATTTCTCCAAAAGAGCAGCTTCTCCTCCTACAAGTCCTGACAATGATTTCCATTCTCCGGTCATTCCACTTTCAACTGATTCCCGCATCACGGCATAATGGTTCTTCATTTTTTTTAACAGCTGTTCAGCCGGTATACCTGTCCTCAGACATTCCTCCTGAAGAACCATATCACTGATTTTTTTATTAAGCTTTTCGGTTTTTTCCACTAATTCACCATAAGAACGCATCTGTCAACCCCCCGCGTCAAATGTCTATGATGGGTTCAATAAACATCACCTGCTCGATCATCGGCATCTTTTTCATTTCGCTGCTAAGAATATCCGTGATCGGCTCATCCGTCTCAATAACCGCCAGCGCATTTTGCCCTTTGCCTTCTCTGGATACTTTCATCTGGGCAATATTGATTCCTTTGCCCGCAAGCAGTTTGGTTATTTCAGCTATCATTCCCGGGTAATCCATATAGATCGCAATTAAGGCAGGATATTCCCCGGTAAACTCCACGTTAAAGTCATTAACCGCAGTAATCAGAATTTTCCCGCCGCCCAGCGATGAACCATTGATTTCAGCTTTTTCCCCACCCCAGCCGGTTAGCAGGAAACGAACCGAATTCGGGTGTACATCACCCAGATTGACATTTTCAAATACCGTTTCCATCCCAGCCTCTAGTGCAATCCTCGAAGCCTCCCTGATCCGGCTATCATCCGGCTTCATCCCGAGCAGCCCTGCTGTCAAGGCAAGATGAGTTCCATGTCCCTTCCCCGTCTCAGCGAAAGAACCGTGCAGCTGGATACGGGCCTGCTTCACTTCGGCGCCAAGTATTTTAGCAGCCATCAGACCAAGCCTGACCGCCCCCGCCGTATGGGAACTTGATGGCCCGACCATTACCGGCCCCAGCAAATCAAAAACACTCCCAACCTTCACCCGCTCACCTTCCTTCAGTAATAACTTGGGGTAATCTTTTCTCTTTCATTCATACATTTACGATAGCTTAGTTACTTACAAAACCATTATGCTAGGGTAAGTCTGGATGGCGTAGTGTGGCTTTTTGCGTCAAGGAAGACGCAATAGCCGAAAGCGGTATTGTGGCATGCAGACTTACCCTAGCAGATTGGCTTAGGAGATCTGCCCTAACAAGATGCTTTCGAAGACCTACATCGAGAAACCGGCTTGGATAAAAAAAACTTCGGCCGAAGCCGAAGTTTTTTTGTTTATTCAACCCCGAGAATATAATAATATAATGGCTGTTTCCCTGAATAAACCTCGACTTCAATCTCCGGTTTTTCCTCGCTAAGCCAGTCCGTAAGCAGGCTTACATCTTCTTCAGCCATGTCTTTACCGTAAAAAATGGTGACAAGATCCTTTTCGCGCCAATTCATTTCCTCCAGAACATTTTTGGCAACGTCGAGAATATCTCTGCCTGTCGTCTTTATTGTTCCCTCAATCAGGCCAAGAATATCCCCTTCGGCAATCTCCAGCTCGCCATACTGCGAATTTCTGACTGCATAAGTTACTTCTCCCGAACTTACCTGTTTGAATGCCGTTGTCATATTTTGAACGTTTTCCTCCGGAAGGCTGTCGGAATTGAAAGCAAGTAAAGAAGCGATCGCCTGCGGTATTGTCTTAGTCGGAATAACGTAGATTTCCTTGTCTTCAATCAGTTCGTTGACCTGACCGGCCGCCATGATGATGTTACTGTTGTTCGGCAGAAGGAAAATATGGCGGGCGGGAACTTTCCTAATCGCTTCGGCAAGATCACTGGTACTCGGATTCATCGTCTGACCGCCGAAAACAACCTCATCGACACCCAGACTGGTGAAGATTTGGGCAATACCTTCTCCCATGGCGACGGCAACGATCCCATAGTCCTTGACCTTTGTTGTCCCGGCCGAAGCCGCCTGGTCTGCAGGAGCCCCTGATGAAGCATCCTCAAGCCCGCCGGTATAAGCAGCTTCACTGCTTTCAGGCACATTTTTGGCCTGATGGGCAGCCAGCTCATTCTGGGCAAGCATATTGTGAATCTGAACTTCATGCAGAGAACCATATTTGATGGCATAATCCAAAATAAGTCCGGGGTTCCGGGTGTGAATATGGATCTTGACCACATCCTCCGTGCCCACGACCAACAAGCAGTCACCTTTGTCCAGGAGTGCCTGTCTTATAATATCGGGATCAAGGCCATTTCCTTTCACCAGAAACTCAGTACAATATGGAAATTCCAAGCTTCCAACGGCAATAATACCTGAAACCGCAGGAATCTGGACCTCCTCCTGCTGTACCTCAGCATAACCAATTTCCTTGCCTTCCAAAGCCAAGATCCAGCCGTATAGAATAGTCAGGAAGCCCTGACCGCCGGCATCAACCACACCTGCCTGTTTCAGAACAGGCAGCATCTCAGGCGTCCTGGCCAGCGCCTCTTCACCTTTTTCACAACCAGCCCTCAAAACTTCCAGAATATCAGTCGTTCCGCTTTTTGCTTTAAGATATGCACCCCGGGCAGTCTCCCTGGATACAGTAAGAATTGTTCCTTCGACCGGTTTCATTACTGCCTTGTACGCGCTTTCAACACCGGTTTGCAGCGCATGAGCCATCTGGAGAGCATTTGCTTCGTTAAGACCTTCCAAGCCCCTGGCAATCCCTCTCATGATCTGAGACAAAATAACACCTGAATTCCCCCTAGCACCCATCAGGGAACCTGTAGAAGCGGCACTTGCGACTTCATGCACAGAATTGCCCGTTACCTTGTCTGCTGCTAATGATGCTGCTTTGAATGTCAAATTCATATTTGTACCCGTATCCCCGTCCGGGACCGGAAATACATTCAAAGCATCAATTTCCTTCTTCCTTTGCTCCAGCAGACGAGACCCCGACCTTATCATATCTTTTAATACGTTTCCGTCAATTTTTTGAGCTATAGTGTCCGACACGGCTTTCAAAATTTATCCTCCTACTCATCCTAAGATCATCTGAGTGTATTCTCAACTATTCTAAAAATCTTACCCCTTGAACATTTACGTTTACTTCAGCCACTTTTAGACCTGTCATTGTCTCGACAGTGTAACGGACCCGGTCCATTACATTGGAGGCAACCTCCGATATTTTAATTCCGTATCCCACAATGATGTTAAGGTCTATGATCAAGTCCTCTTCCTGAAGGGTGACGCTCACCCCTTTGGATAAGTTTTCCCTTTTAAGCAAACCTGAAACGCCGTCCGAAATCTTTCTTGAAGCCATACCCACCAATCCATAGCACTCGATTGCCGCCGCACCTGAGATCGTAGCTATAACATCTTCTGATATTTCTACATTTCCCAGTTTTGTTTCCATCAGCTTTGCCATCTTTTCAACCTCGCTTTCCCAATAATCCGGCATCAATTTAATCTTTTGCATGATAAAATTCCATTTTGAAAGATTCATCGTTTCCTTTAATATAATTAGGATAATATACGCGGTAGCTTTCGTCAAATACTATGTGAATACGGTGAGCGGTCAAAGTAAATGCAACCTTTGACAGAGTAAATATAGTGGGGTTTCATTGAGTCTGTCAAAATACTGGGAATAACAGGTATAGTACCTGTTAAAAATAGCCGATTCAGATTATATGGAGCGAAAATCTGCCAGCCGAGTTCTAAAAAAGAGTATACTAATAAAAGGGGTACCCGGAAACCGTTTTTCGGACAGAGTAACCGCGTCCCCTTGATCAGGATCGGTATGGATGTGTTCTGCGGGTTAAATGATACTGAAATTATTTTTTCAAAAGCGACGGCTTCAGCAGGATTTCATTAGCAGGAATCCTGCTGATTCTCAGCTTTTTAAGGACATCATCGTACCCGTAGATGAAGTTAAACACATCCAACGGCGATTTGTCGCCCAGTTTCTCCCTGGAATAGGAGTTGATATGCGACATCATAAGGTCAATATCCCCTTGGCACAGGGCGTCAAACGATGTGCCTTTGGGCAATATTTTCCTAATGAACTCGTGGTTCAACTCCACGTTGGGCTTCTGGTATGATGCGAATGGGTCGCAGTAGTACAGCCGCGTCCTGCGGCGGCCCTGTGCATCATACTCCAAAGCTTTCGGGTTTGAAAACTCTGAACCGTTGTCAGCGAGGCAAACGGAAAGAAGGCGGCTGAACACCTCTCTGCTAAGAGTTTCGTCTAGGCAGTTGAAGACGTCGATAACGGACTGGGAGGTATTGCGTTCCCTGATGAAGGCCAGCATCAAGTCACAGGACTTGAACATCATCGTGAGCAGGACCTTTCCACCGACACGCCCGATAACTGAATCTATCTCAACGACCGGAGCGTCTGATGCTTCCGTAAAGGCCAGGAAGTCGGCGTAGGTGCGGCCAAGCCTGCAGGTGCTGTCGATTTTATGCTCCACCGTTTTGGTTTTTCTGGGCTTAAGGCGGCAGACCCGGGGCATGTCAATGTTTCTCGCCTTAAAGAGTCCGCCGGAAACATAGCGGTAGATGGATTTCTCACTGACGATAAGCCTGTCGGCATTGTGGACTGCGATGTGATGAACAGATTGCCCACGCTGGATGAGGGGACTGATCCATTCGTCAAGGTAGAGCAGTTCATCCTCGGTAATATTTGCACCGGAGCGGGATTCCACCAGCATCTCTCGGTATGCCTCATGAGCATTTCTGTGGAGGTAATACTTTTCCGTAGGACACACTGGTAAGCTTCAAGACAACCGTTGCAGACATACGGTGGATCATAAAGCCTGTGGCAGCGTCGCTCCTCGAATTCCTCGCATACGGCATTGCAGTAATTACAGCGGGAACACTTTCTTGTGCAATTAGGCTTGTCGGAGCAGATCTGCATTTTTTGGCAGACATTGAGATTGGCGCAGCGGTTATGGATACGGTATGGCGCATATTTATTGCTTTCAATGGCGCGGGCGCGAATTTCACGGGAAATGGTGGATGCGCTTTTTTCAAGGGTGACGGCAATCCGCTTAAGAGATACGCCCTCTCGCAGTAGCTGCTCAATTTGTAGACGCTCCGAATCAGTGAGATGCTTGTTTTTGCCATGGTAAATTCTCCTTTGACTCAAAGATTCCCGCAGAACACATCCTAAAGTTCTTGTCGGAATATTGCCAGACTAAATGCAATCACTCCCCCATGGGGGAGTGAAGAAAAAGGAGACTTTCGATTGTAAGACTTAATGCCACTATCCTGTTTGAAGATTTAAATGCAATCACCCAGTAATGTATAGGTTGCATTTACAAAGTCAATTGAGGCTATGTGAATACCTCAGGGAACAACTCCTTATTTTTTCTTATCAGTACCCGGTAAATGTAGTATAATATATGAGTAAAATATTTGCATTTGCAGGATTGTATAAGACCTATATAAACCTCGTCAGATAATAAAAACCTGCTCTTGCCAATTCTTTTAAGTTCTGCTAAACTGTAATAGTGTCATTTTTGGGTGAAAAGGAGGTAGAAGAAATCATGGCTAGTATTTGTGATGTTTGCGGAAAAGGAGTTTCTTCCGGGATGAGTGTCAGTCACTCCCATATTCGCTCCAAGCGTACCTGGAAACCAAACCTCCAGCGTGTCCGTGCTGTAGTGAACGGTACTCCCACCCATGTCAAAGTCTGCACAAGATGCCTTCGTTCAGGTAAAGTGAAACGAGCAATCTAACTTCATCGTGAAACGACTGTGATTGGATTAAAACAACCCCGACTTTAAAGCCGGGGTTTTTGCTTTTCAACCCATTTTAAGGAGTAAGTTTTAAGATTAACAAGGCATTTGAACATAGATCAGAACTTTGCCTTCATGAATTTCAATCGAAATATCTTTATCCGTAAACACATTGCTGATTCCACGCGGAGAATTATGCGCAAGATTTAGCATATCCAGCTGATAGTACAGCCCTTCGGCAGATACCCGCGCATCATCGGATAAGGCGACGATCGACAACTGCTGACCAATGCTGCCCTTGATGTTCTCTTTACCCTGAAGCATCACCCAAGCATCAGATTTCGGGTCTTTCATCTTCAGCCGTCTGCCTTTCTCAGCATACGCAATCATGATTGAGATATTCCCCATCAGGTGATCCAGCCTTTTACCGCCGGCGGCATAAAGGACGATTTCGTCCTGGAAACATCCCTGAGAATCTAAATATGTATCTGCATAGGCCACAGCGAGCTCTAAATCCGTCTCATTTTTTTCGCAAGGATATTGTTTGACGGTTGTTTTGGCCGCTATACATTTTTCCAGATTTTCTTTTGTAATGGAATCGAGGTCCCCGATCAATACATCAGGGATTCTGTCTGAAGCGATGGCCTTGTTGCCGCCTCCGTCCGCGCAGATCAACATCTCGATATGATTCCCGGCGAGTTCGCCGCGGCCCCACGCAGCATCCCATTCTCCGTTTGCCACGACTGCAACCTTCATTGCTTGATCCCCCGGAATCTTTTATTTTTGTTGTCACGCTGTTCCTCTTTGGCTGCTTCAAGGATATCGTAAATCGCCTGCTGCGGATCCGGAGAACTAAATACAGCTGCACCAGCTACTAATATCTCGGCCCCGGCTTTGCTTACCAGACGGGCTGTCTCAACATTAATTCCGCCATCCACCTCAATACGGCAAAGCGGGTTTACTTCCTTCAATATCCCCGACAGTGCTACGATTTTCGGCAAGACTTCCTGAATAAACTTTTGGCCGCCAAAACCAGGGTTCACAGTCATCAGCAGCACAACATCAAGTTCCTGCAAAACATATGTCAGCATTTCCAGCGGGGTTGCAGGGTTCAGTGCAACGCCCACATTCGCCCCCAGGGATTTGATCAGCTGGATGACCCGGTGAAGGTGCCTGGTCGCCTCAGCATGAATTGTGATCGAGTCGGCACCTGCCTTCACAAAATCTTCAACATACTTTTCAGGATGTTCAATCATCAGATGAACATCAAACTCCAGCGCGGAGACCTTGCGGAGCGATCCAACAACGGCAGGCCCTATCGAGATATTCGGAACAAAATGTCCATCCATAATATCTATATGCAGCATATCAATCCCCGCATTTTCAACAAGACTGACGTCCTCTCCCAATCTGGCAAAATTGGCAGACAGTATCGATGGGGCAATCGTCAAAGCCATAAAGATCCTCCTTCCAAACCTATGGTGCTGTTTCTTTGGCTGCGTGCAGTTTCTTATCATTATTGTACGGTTTTCTGTAATTATTCTTCGTTCAGCCCTGAAACCCTTTATTGGGGTATCAAAAAAATTCTAAGTTACCTTCTGATACATCTAATATTTTTTTTCATGTTCGATGACTTCTTTTAAAAACTGCAGATAGTGCTCATATCTGGAAGAACTAATAAGGCTCTCGCTCAGGGCTTCTTTTACAGCACAGTCAGGTTCCTTGTCATGAAGGCAGCTTGAAAAGCGGCATTCCTGTTTAATCCGGACAAACTCAGGAAAGTAGGACTGCAGTTCCTCTCTCTTCATTTCGGGCAGGTACAGGGATGAAAATCCCGGCGTATCTGCAACAAGTCCTCCTGCTACGGAAAGAAGCTCGACATGCCTGGTTGTATGCCTTCCCCGGCCGATTTTGTCGCTGACGTTACCTGTTTTAAGTGCCTTCCCGGGATTCAGAGCATTGATCAGGCTGGATTTGCCAGATCCGGAAGGTCCTGCTAACACAGACACATTGCCCTTGAGCCTTTCAGCAATTTCATCAATTCCTGTCAGCGTCCGATTCGACACCTGGACGACTTCATAGCCGATCCTGCGGTAATCGACAGACGGGGTTTTATTTCCAACATCCAGATCTTCCTTGGTGAATACGATCAAAATGCTGATTCCTGCTTCTCCGGCCTGAATGAGCAGCCTGTCCAGCAAATTGTAATCCGGATCAGGGGTCTTCAGGGAGAAGACCAAGAGAACCTGATCCACATTTGCAATATACGGCCTGACCAGAGAATTTTGACGTTCGAGTACCTTTTCAATCGTGGCCTTATCCCCTGTTCCTGGAAGAACCATCACCTTGTCGCCGGGGATAAATTCCTGCTTTTTTACACGAAAACGACCGCGCAGGGAGCATTCCCATACCCGGTCATCGGCGTATACGTAATAAAAGCCGGCATATCCTTTCATCAATGTTCCCTGAATCAGCATATATCCTGTTCTTTCCTCCGCTCTAATTCAAATTACTCCTGTACCTCTTATCATGTCAAAAAAATGATTGCATCAGATATTTGGGTCATTTTAGGCCGGGGGCCCCGGTCCCTGAGACACAACAATGGTCACTTCCGAACCCTGCTGGATTGGTTTGCCCGGTTTGGGTTCAGTGGTAATCACGGCTTTCTCCGGAAACAAATCCGATTCTTCCATGATCGGCATTACTTTCATATCGTATTTTTCTAGGTAATCCGTGGTAAACTCCAGTGACATGCCTGTAAAATCAGGCATAGCGGTAATCGTTGGTTGAATTCCTTCGCTGACAAACAGTTCGATCTCTCCGTTCTTTGTCCAGGTCGAACCGGGCGCAACCGATTGTCCAAAAACATGTCCTTTCGAAATGGAAGCGCTCAGCATTGTTTTGACCGAAATATTCGTAAAACCGGCTTCCTTAAGCGTACTCTCAGCGTTTTCCTGAAGCGGATACCCGGTTGTTACATTCGGTACTTTAATGTATTCTACCCCTTTGCTGATCTCAATGTCCACTGACCTTCCAGCCTTAACTTCACTCTTTGGCTTAATGCTTTGAGAAACAATCCCACCCTGCTTAATTTTATCGCTGTAGGTTTCGGTCCGGTTGCCGAGAGCCAGACGGGCTTTGGTCAATTCGATTGTAGCTTCTTCTACAGTCTTACCGGTAAGATCCGGAACGTTAACCACCTGTGTATGGGTGAAAACCCAAACTCCTGAGGATGTCCCGACAACTACAATCAGTGCGGCAATAGCAATCATAACCAGCATCGGAATTTTTTTCTTGCGCTTTTTGGTACGCAGAAGCGCATCATTCTTGGCCTCATTCGGGATTACTTTATCCTTCAAGCCCCTATGAACCTGGGTCTGCATGGTATCTTCATGGTCTCTGGCCTGTCTTTTTTCCCAAACAATGGTCTCTCCGGCTTCGATCCTGTCGAGATCCTCGAGAAATTCCGCTGCACTTTTATAGCGGTCTTGAAGTGATTTGGCCAGTGCTTTCATGATCACTGTTTCCAGTTCCGGGCTGACTCCGGCAACAAGCTTCCCGGGCAGCTCGACTTCCTCCTGGATATGCTTCAAGGCAATGGTAATCGCGGTATCTCCGTCATACGGAAGCCTTCCCGCAATCAGTTCATAAAGGATGATTCCAAGCGAATAGATATCGGACTGTTCCGTGGTTTGGGAACCCTTGGCCTGTTCCGGTGACAGGTAATGCACTGAGCCGACGATATCCCCGGTATGGGTGACGGTTGCCGAAGAGGCGGCTCTGGCTATCCCAAAATCAGTAACTTTGGCCCTTCCATCCGATGCAATTAAAATATTCTGCGGTTTGATATCCCGATGAATAATATTGTTGGCATGTGCATGAAC
Organism: Dehalobacter restrictus DSM 9455; assembly: GCF_000512895.1. Taxonomy (NCBI): domain Bacteria; kingdom Bacillati; phylum Bacillota; class Clostridia; order Eubacteriales; family Desulfitobacteriaceae; genus Dehalobacter; species Dehalobacter restrictus. The sequence goes on along the minus strand of NZ_CP007033.1, from coordinate 1,027,458 downwards.
CAGTGCTTCAGCAATCTGACGGATAATATGAATCGCCTTATCCTGGGAAAGAGGCGCTTGCGTACGGATAATATCCTTTAACGTCTGGCCTTTGACATACTCCATGACAATATAATCTTCGTTCCCGTCTCTGCCCACATCATAGATCGAAACGATGTTCTGGTGAGACAGGCTGGCTGCAGACTGCGCTTCCCGGCGAAAACGACGGATAAAACCCTCATCGGAAGCGTACTGTTCCCGCAGGACCTTGATAGCAACGGTTCTGTTCAGTAATGTATCCTTGGCCCGGTAGACGATTGCCATCCCTCCGGCCCCAATCTTTTCTTCTATTTCATATCTTCCTCCGAACATCTTTTCCATTAGTTTTCACCTTCTTTCAATTCAAGTGCTTTCTCTATGACTGCTTTAGCGATCGGCGCTGCCGCTCCGCCGCCGGTTCCGCCATGTTCCACCAGGACCGCTACAGCTATTTCCGGATTCTCCGCAGGAGCGAAAGCAATATACCAGGCGTGGGTATCCCCGTCTCCGCCCGGTTCAGCCGAGCCGGTTTTTGCTGCTATTTGGGCCCCAGATATGGCTCCGGGAGATGCTGTTCCTTTATTGACAGCCAAAACCATGCCGCTTGTTATTTTTTCTGCTTCTTCCTTACTGAGAGGCGTCAGCCAAACTTCAGGTGTCCTTCGATAGATACTATTTTGCTTGGAATCGAGCACACTGTCAATCAAATGTGGAACCATTATTTTGCCGTCATTGGCAACTCCGGCTGTGATCAAGGCCATATGGAAAGGACTAACCATTACCTGACCCTGACCGAAGGTACTCTCGGCAAACAAATTGAGGCTTAAGTTCTCCGGCAAAGGGTCATCTCTGGTAATTGAACTGATCGGAACATACTGATCAAACGGGATATCCCTGCCAAATCCGAAATTGGACACAGCCTCCAAAAAATGATTCACACCAGCTTTGATCCCATACTGAGCAAAATAAGTATTGCAGGAGTAGGCCAAAGCAAGATCATAATTGACCCAGCCGTGCGCTTTATCATTTTGTTCCTGGATCGTCTGCCCGTTAATCACAGTAGAACCTTCACAATCATAAAGTTCTGTCGTGTCGAGTCCTGCCTGAAAAATGGCTGCTGAAGTAACAACTTTCATAATTGATCCTGGAGGAAACAACGAGAAAGCGTGGTTCACCAGCGGACTGTCCGCCTCGGCAATAATTTCGTCCCAGTCCTGTTCAATTGCTCCAGCATCATAGCTTGGCTGACTGACCAGCGCCAGAACATCCCCGTTTTGTGGATCGATTGCCACCACTGCTCCGGTCTTGCCCTGCAAACTCTGATAAGCAGTCTCCTGTAGACGGGAATCAAGTGTCAGTATCAGGTCATTACCTGTTCTCTGCAATTCAAATGCATTCTGAATCCGTCTGAGAATGGAAGGATTCTTCATTCCGAGAAGTGTTTCCGCCTCCGTTGCTTCAAGGCCGGCAGAACCGTATTTTACTGTGGCATACCCCAGTAAAGGCTCAAACATCTCACCCTGCGGATACGTTCTGACTTTTCCGTCAGCGGTTTGCTCCGTCTTTGCCAGAACAACGCCGTTGCGGTCAAAAATGCCGCCCCGGGTAATTCTTTCCTCTAAATAAATCGCGCGCCGGTTAGCTGGATTATCCAGCATCTCATCGGCCTTAACCACTTGCCAGTATACCAGACCCAGGCTTAGAAAAACAAAGCTAAAAACCATGATCAGTGCAATTTTGCGGATTCCATTGTTCATAAGGCATCTGCCTGCTTTCCAATTGGTATCTGACTCACGGAGAAAGCTGAGCTATGAGAAATGCCGGCCAGAATCCCAAGGAGTAAAAAGTGTCCGACCATGGAACTTCCCCCGTAGCTCATCCAAGGCAAAGGCAGACCTGTAAGCGGAAGCATTTTGGTCACCCCAGCCAGGATGATCAGCGCTTCCACACCGATCAGAATGCCTATTCCCGCCGCCAGGATCTGGCCAAACCGATCCACAGCTCTGGTGCTGACGCAGAAACAGCGCATTACAACAATAATAAACAGACTGATGACTGCCATTGCGCCAATAAAACCAATTTCCTCAGCAATTACCGAAAAGATAAAATCAGTGTCCGCATTCGGAATCTGGTAAGCACCTATCCCATTTCCGAGACCTGTCCCGAGAAGCCTTCCCCCGCTTATGGCAAAGATCGACTGGGAGATCTGATAAGCCCCGCCGCTGGCATCCAGCCACGGATTAATCCAGGTAGCAACCCTTACGCGGACATGATCAAACAGGATATAACCAGCTGCCCCGGTCACCATGACCAGCGGAACGGAAACCACGAGATAAAGCAGTCTTTCGGTTGCGACATACAAGATAAACACCATGAGAAGGAAGAATACCAGCGCCGTTCCAAGGCTTTTCTGGGCACCCAGCAATCCGAGAACAAATACGCCGATAAAAACAAACGGGCCCATTGTTTTGGCATCAGGCAGAGAAAATTTCCCAACCTGAATCGTTCCAAAACGTAAAAGCTCTTTATTATCACTTAAATAGGATGCCAGGAAAAGAAGCAGGGCCACTTTGACGAGCTCCTCGGGCTGGAAACCCATCCCGGCAAACCTAAACCAGCTTGTCGCACCATTGATGGTGGTCCCAAATATCAGCGTCAGCAGAAGCATAAGCAAGGCCAGCATTCCCCAGAGATACTGATACTCACCAAGCTTGCGGTAATCTCGTAAAATAAGAAAGACAGCATAGTAAATGATCAAGCCCAGATTCGCCCAGATAAATTGGTCCGCCGCCAGGGCAGGATTGATCCTTGTTAGAAAAACCAAGCCAATCGCGAGGATGGTCTGAACTACCGGCAGGAGATACGGATCTCCCTGATAGCAAAAAAATATTTCAAACAAGGCACCTGCTAGGATCAAAAAAGAAAATACAGCTCCTTGCAGGAAAAAACCGCTTTCAGTCATATCATCAAGTTTCAGTACACCAAGTCCCATCCATAGAATTACTAAAGTCAGAACTCTCAAAGATAGACGATGTAGCATGTTCTCACCGCTCCACAATACAGCATATAGCCGTAAAATTATCCGGAGCCCCCCGTTCGATCACAACATTCTTCAAGGTTTCGAGATGGTCATCCCATGATTTAGCCTCGGAAAACTCCGCAGCAATCTCCTGATCACTGATTTCATTTGAAAAGCCATCCGTGCACAGAAGAAAAACATCTCCGTCCTGTACTTTAAGTTGGAAACAATCTACATCAATGTTGAGCTCCACACCCAGCGCTCTGGACAAAATATGCTTGTGCGGATGATTTTTGGCTTTCTCCTCCGTCAGCTCCCCGAGGCGGACAAGTTCGTTAACCATCGAATGATCCTCCGACAGGAGCGTGAGGGTCTGATTTCGCCATAAATAAATCCTGCTGTCGCCCACATGGCCAACAACGGCTTTATTGTCATAGATCATCAGAGCAGTCAGAGTTGTTCCCATGCCTTCCGTCCCTTCAGTCCGAAGCGATACTTCGTATACTTCACGGTTGGCCTGATTCACAGCCTGAACGATCCAGTCCTGCATATCCTGAATATCCGTAGATTTTAATTCAGCTGCTTTTTCCTCTAATTGTTCGACCGCGATCCTCGAAGCTATTTCCCCGGCATTATGTCCACCCATTCCATCGGCCACCGCAAAAAATGACTCCTCCGGCAATATAAGAAAATAATCCTCATTGTTTTTTCTAACACAACCGGTCTCATAAATCCTAACTGCTTTCATTTCCCCACCTCGAATATAGAAAAGTAATGCTGCCTATCTTGATGAAGTCACCGGAAACAAGCTGGACCTGGGAGTTGATCCGTTCTCCGTTCACCCAGGTACCATTCGTGCTCCCAACATCCTCCAGCGTTGTCATCCCTCTGTTGTGCTTGAATTCAGCATGATCCAGCGAACAATAATGGTCCGGAACGACGATATCGTTGTGCTTTCCTCTTCCGATGGAAAGCCCTCGGGAATCAATCTTGATCTTGCGTCCTTTGGGCAGCTTTTCAGCTCCGCTTAAGACCTCGATACAGCCAAGATCAGATTCGGTTTTGCTCATGATTCCCTTCGACCTTAAATCGGCCAGCATAACCGTCAATATCCGTAAGAGAAAGAGATAGATAAAACCAACAAATACAATCCTTCCAACTACCGTAAGCATTTGCATTCAATCACCGACTTTACTTATCTACCTGAAATTGAAAATGCGTTTGTCCGGCCTTTATCCTGTCCCCAGGATTTACCATATAGCGGTCAACCCTTAATTTGTTCAGATAGGTACCGTTGGTACTGCCTAGATCCTGAACAAACCACCTTCTATTCTCTGTATAAAGCTTCAAATGGTGACGGGAGATCTCCAGGTCTCCGACTTCAATATCACAATCTTCCTGGCGTCCGACGATATACTCGTCCTTATTAAGATCGTAAATCTCACCTTCATTTGTCCCTTTTATAACTTCGAGATAAGGATGAGTTTTCCTGCCGATTGTTTTGGATGATGCCATGATTAATCTTGCAGCATCCGCCAGAACTGTTGTTTTTTCCATTTCTTCATCTTCCGCAGGCGGTTTTTCTTCGTTAATCCGCCAATTGGCGACAACAGAATCTTTAAACTCAATCTGGGTTTTAATTAAGCCAGCATCCATCTTCTCCGAAGGCTGCATCCGCACAACCGGAAGCGCCAGAAAAGTGTAGCCCTGCCTGGTCCCTTCGTCATAGAGATGTTTGGCCAGCTCCACCAGCAGTGTCTCTCCAAAACTTTCCAATACCGCATAATCCTTTGGGTTTAAACTTACGGTGTAAACATTCGGGACATAGACATGGGATATGCTGACCTGTTTATTTTTCAGCATGATTTTATTTAGTTCCCTGGCAACCTGAACAGGCTGAATCGTACCTACCGACTTGCTGAACAAAAATGTAGCCATCTGTTCGGCGATCGATTCAACTTTGTTTAAGAGACGCATACTCCTCACACTCCAAACGCTGTCTAAGCTGACCACAGGCTGCGTCAATGTCCAGGCCTTTTTCTTCTCTGATCGAAACAGGAATCTTGCCCGCTTCGAGAACCCTTTTGAACATCGTTAACCGCTCTTTGCCCGCTTTTTGAACGTCGCTGCCGATTACCGGATTAATGGGGATCAAATTGACATGGGCCAGCATGCCCTTAAGGAGAACGACCAGTTTTTCTGCTTCCTCTTTGGAGACATTCTGTTGGTGTAAAGCAAACTCAAATGTAACTCTTCTGTTCGTCTGATCGGAATAATACCGGCAGGCTTCCAGCAGTTCCTGCAATGGATATCTCCTGTTGATAGGAACCAGCGTATCCCTGACTTCATTTCTGACTGAATGAAGCGATACAGCCAAACCGACTTGCGGGTTGTCCTGTGCCAGTTGAATAATCTTGGGGGCAACACCGCTCGTCGAGATGGTCATTCTCCGCATGCCGATATTCTGACCGTTCTCGCTGTTCAGGATTCGAATCGCTTTCATCACCGCATCATAATTAAGAAAAGGTTCGCCCATCCCCATGAAAACAATATTGGTTACCGTGAATTTCGGGTCTTCCTGCTGAAGCAGCCGACTGATTTCGAGCACCTGGCCGGTGATCTCTCCTGCAGTCAAGTTTCGGCGGAATCCATCCATTCCGGTTGCACAGAAAGGGCATCCCACAGGGCATCCTACCTGAGTCGAGACACATAACGTGTGTCTGTCCCGGCTTGTCAGATGATCATAGTCCATCAGAACCGTTTCAATGCTTTCTCCATCAGCCAGGCGAAATAAAAACTTCCGGGTCCCATCGGCAGAGCGCTGCGCTTTTAAAACAGTCAGCGGCTGGATAAAGAAAACCCTGTCAAGCCGTTCGCTGTCCTGTTTCCCGATATTCTTCATTTCATCCCAATGATGAACTCCTCTGGCATTAACCCAGTTAAAAACCTGATTGGCCCTAAACTTTTTTAAGCCGTTTTCGAGGCATGCTGCACGCATCTCTCCTTCAAGACAACCGCGGCAATCCAACTTTTCCATAATTAGTATTATTCTCCCAATTTCATGATCTTAAACATGTTTTTCCGCCAGACGTAAAGCTTTGTCAATTAAAGCACATAGACTTGCTATAAAATCTTCTTGCCGCTCCTTGCTATCCGTAGCATCGCGTCACTAGGCCATCCATGGCCTTCGAAACTTAGCGATAAAGAATCCATCCATATTGTGATGATGAGGCAGGATCTGCCATACCCCTTTCCGGAGTTGTTTCAGATCTCTCTCCTCTGCTGCAAAAGGCAAACTTCCCGACAAGTCGACGGAAACAAACTCGGGCTTAAGCTGCCGGAAAGCTTTAATCACTTCAAAGTTTTCTTCCGGCTCCGTGGTACAGGTCGAATAAACAAGCTCTCCGCCTTCCCGCACATGATCGGCAGCTTTCAGCAGGATTGCCAGCTGGAGTTCTGGCAGTTTGCTGATCTCGTCTTCTCTCTTCTGCCAGCGCAGATCAGCTCTTTTTCTAAGCACACCCAAGCCCGAACAGGGCGCATCAACCAGGACCCGGTCAAACTTCTCTCCGATTCCTTCCAAAATCCGGGCGTCGCTCTCAACAGTTTTTATCATTGTAATTCCGAGCCGCTCGGCTGATTCCTTGATCAAATCAAGCTTTTGGGGATACATATCTACAGCAACAATGGTTCCCTTGTTTTTCATCAATTGCGCCAGATGGGTTGTCTTCCCTCCCGGGGCACTGCAGACATCCAATACGCTGTCCCCTTCCCGCGCTCCCAATAGATGAGCAGCCAACTGAGAACTCTGATCCTGAACCGTGAAATATCCGTTTTGGAATTCCCAAAGTTGGTCCAATCCGCCAAAATCTTTCAGAATTAAACTTTCCGGTGTGTATTCTCCGTCCACGACCTCAATTTCCTGACTTTCCAATAAGGTTTTTAGTTCCTGCCTTGTTGTCTTTAGGGTGTTTACACGGATAGAAGTAAGGGAAGGTTCGTTGTTGGCTTTGAGCAAAGCTTCTGTTTCTTCCTGCCCCCACCTTGCCAGCCAGCGCTTGATCATCCATTCAGGATGGGAATATCTGACCGAAAGATAGCGGACCGTTTCCTTCTTTTGGTCTGGCCATTCAAAATTCCAGCCTGTTTCAGCCGCCTTGCGCAGGACACTGTTGACAAGGGGGGAATAGGTTCGGTTCAGTTGGTTCATCAGGTCAACACTCTCATTGACCGCGGCGGGCACCGGCACTCTGTCCATGAGTAGTATCTGAAAAACACCGGTCCTTAAAACCGCCCTGACTTCCTGCGGCAATGCGGACATCGGCTTATTCAGATGTTTTCTCAACGCATAATCCAGCGTCAATTTGTTTTTTAATACCCCGTTGACCAAAGCAGTAGCCAGATTCCTGTCCCGGCTCTGGGTCAGTCCTGAAAGCTGGGAACGTAAAAGAAGATTGGCATAGGCCCCTTCTTTTTCGACCCGCGTAAGAATACGCACGGCTATCAGCCGTGCGTTTTGATCGTTTATGCGTTTCCGCGTACGTTTGGTTTTTTCTTCAGTAATAGGGTTATTCTTCTCCGTCATTTTTCTATCCCAATCTTTTTTATTCTCTTGATTCGGTATTAATCATCCCGGCCTTGTGCAATCCACACAAAGCGCAGCAAAGTCAGGATCGCAGTCAGTGCTGCGGCGACATAGGTCAGGGCTGCCGCACTGAGCATCTTTCTTGCACCTGTCATCTCTTCTGTATCTTTAATAATGCCGCTGTCTCCCAGAAAAGCTAAGGCTCTGTTACTGGCATTGTATTCAACAGGAAGCGTAACGATTTGGAACAAAACTGCAAACGCAAAAACATAAATCCCAATATCCAACAAGAAGGATATAGACGGCAGGAACAGTCCAACAAGGATCAAGATGGGTCCTGCCTGACTGCCGAATGAAGCCACTGGCACAAAGGCCGACCTGAGCTTCAACGGAACATAGCTGTCAGCATGCTGCACAGCGTGACCTGTTTCGTGAGCCGCGACAGCCAGCGCTGCAATGGACGTACTGTTATATACACCGCTGCTGAGCCTCACAACATGAGTCCTCGGGTCGTAGTGATCCGTAAGGTTTCCGGCAACCTGCTCTACCTGAACATCATAAAGGCCATTCTCATTCAGCAGCGCTCTGGCCACGTCTGCGCCCGTCGCTCCCGAACTGCTCCTCATTTTGGAATATCTGCCGTAAGCACCACTGATCTTGGCCTGAGCATAGACAGTAAGAATAATCGCTGGAATTAGCAGTATAATCGTGTAATCAAATAAAAACATAATCTTCCTCCTTAAAAAGCTAGACCTGCTCAAATAGCATAGGAGTCATGCTTCTTATGTATAATTCAAGGCACTAAAACAATCATTGTTTAACTATTAGAAGTATATCCATTTATTCTTAGATTTTGCTTAAAAGAAGGAAAGATGAGTGCGATCGTTTACTCAAAACGATCATTTGCTTTAGGTCTGTATCCATTATAAAAGTCCTGGGCACGCATTTTCTTTTTCCCAGCAGGCTGAAGCTCTAAAATTTTTATAATACCTTCCCCGGTCTGAACCAGCAGTCCTCCCTTAGCAAGGGACAAAATGCTTCCCGGCAAAGCGTTTTGCGCAGTCTGTCCGGATAAGGCAGGTTTTCCGGACAGCTCACTTAGCCATATTTTAACCTGTTCTCCCCGGAAAAGGGTAAAAGCACCGGGCCAGGGATTCAGTCCGCGAATCCTGTTATGGATTTTGGCTACGTCCCAGGACCAGTCCACCTGCTCATGTTCTCTTTTCAGAAGCGGTGCATACGAAAATACTTTAGGCTGCGGTACCGGCCGAACGGTCCCATTCTGCAATCCTTCGAGTGTATTAATCAACACCTTTGCGCCGATTTGGGCCAGCGCATCGTAAACTTCACCCGTTGTGGCCTCCGGTACGATTGCATATTCTTTGCTGATAAGCATTGCGCCCGTATCCAGACCTTCATCCATCAGCATGGTTGTAACACCGGTTTTAGACTCTCCGTTCATCACGGCCCAGTGGACCGGAGCTGCTCCGCGATAAGCCGGAAGCAGTGAGGCATGCACGTTAATGCATCCAAAAGGTGGTATTTCCAGAATCTCTTTGGACAGGATTTGTCCGAAAGCGACCACCACAATGCAGTCCGGCTGCAAATCCCTGATCTGGTCGACCGCTTCGGGTGCTTTAATCCTGGCAGGCTGAAATACAGCAAGTCCATACTTTTCAGCCAGTACTTTGACCGGACTCGCTTTCAATTTGTTCCCTCTTCCCGCAGGTTTGTCGGGCTGGGTAAAAACGCCGCCGATTTGATGTCCTGATGCATAGAGCGCCTCCAGGACAGGCACCGCAAAATCCGGTGTTCCCATAAAAACAAGCCGCATCTGACACTGTCACTTCCCGTTCCGTATTCTAAATGCAAAGACTTTCTCTTCGCGCCTTTAGCAAATCTTAGCCATAAATCTTATATCTTATACCCCATATTTTGTCTGCGTGCTACAATTTCAGCGTCAAGCGGACTAAGGTACTACACATTATAAATCTTGTCTGCAATATCGACGAAAAGTATCCCGTCAAGATGGTCTGTTTCGTGCTGCATCGCTCTGGCCAGGAAACCATCGGCATGATATTCCTTCATCTCTCCATTGCGGTCCATGGCCTGAAGCACCACTTCGGCCGCCCGTTTCACCCGGCCAGTCTTATTTGGGACACTTAAACATCCTTCCTCATCTACTTCCGAACCGGTTTTTTTGATAACCATCGGATTGATCAGTTCCAAAAGACCGTCTCCCACGTCGATCACCACAACTCTTTTGGATACGCCGACCTGAGGAGCTGCCAGCCCTACCCCTTTCGCCTCATACATGGTCTCAGCCATATTATCGAGCAATTTAATGATATTCGGGGTAATTTTCTTGACTTCTATTGCTTTTTCCCGCAGGATGTCTTCTCCAATTTTTACTATCTGGTAAACGGCCATTACTGGATCCGCTCCCTTCTCACGCAATTTCTAAAATAATATCCCATAATAAAACCATATAATAGAATTATACATTTCTGAAAGCCTGAAAGCAATTAACACCTTAAGAGCACGTGTCAGGGATGACACAATGGCCGAAAGCGCTACTGTGGCACGCTGACCTACCTCAAATATGTTGTATTTAAGATAGCGGATTCACCTCAATACTGATATTGATCCCTGAGCTGGCCGTTCCAAGATAGAAAGCCCGGACTCCTTGGTGGACGATCCTGCGGAGGACCGCCGGGTTCTTTCCTTTGACCGATACCTGCCAGCGAAATTCATTCTTCAGCCTGGTCAAAACAGCCGGTGCCGGGCCCAGAATCACATATTCCTGATTCAGATCAGCAAGCACCAGACGGATGCTGTTGGCCAGGTCCTGAGCCGCTTTGATTACCCGATCTTCTTTTTCATGAAAAATCATGATCCTGATGATATGAGCAAACGGCGGATAACTTTGCTGTTTGCGGTAAGTGATCTCTTCCCAAAAAAAGGCTGCATAATCCTGTTTGGCTGCCCGCTGGATCGATCTTTCTTCAGGTGAATAGGTCTGGATCACCACTTCGCCGCCTTTAGCCCCACGTCCTGCCCTGCCAGCAACCTGAGTCAGCAGCTGGAAAGCTCGTTCTCTGGATCGAAAGTCGGGCATATTGAAAAGCTGGTCGGCAGAGATTACACCGACAAGGGTAACGTTCGGGAAATCCAGCCCTTTAGCCAGCATTTGGGTCCCGACAAGAATCGGAACCTCTCCGCTGCGAAACCGTTCTAGAATTCTATTGTACTCCCGAGAACCGGAGGTCGTATCGGTATCCAGCCGTAAGACTTCAACTCCTGGGAACAAAGCGGAAACCTCTTCTTCAACTTTTTGAGTTCCCTGGCCGAAGAAACGGATAAATCGGCTGTTGCATTCCGGGCAGCGGTGAAAAACATCCTGTTGATAATTGCAGTAGTGACAACACAGCTGCTGATTATGACTGTGATATGTCAGGGAAACATCACAATGTGGGCAGCGTGCGACATACCCGCATTCACGGCAAAATACAAAAGTGGAATAACCTCTGCGGTTCAGAAAAAGGATACTTTGTTCTCCGTTGTCGATTCTCTCCTGAAGCTTGTTTCTGAGTACCATGGAAAACATTGTTTTATTGCCGCTGGCCAGTTCCTGTTTCATATCCACAATATCGACAGCGGGTAAAGCCCGTTGATTGAAGCGTTCTTCCAGTGACACAAGACCAATCTTATCCCTTTGGGCCGCCGCATACGCTTCCAGGGATGGGGTAGCGCTGCCCAGAAGTACAAGCCCGCCTCTGTCTTCCATCCTTTTCCGTGCGACGTCCCGCGCATGATATTTTGGGTTTTCATCCTGTTTATAAGCGTTATCGTGTTCCTCATCCAGTATGATCAGTTTAAGGTTTGACAGAGGCGCAAAAACAGCGGAGCGCGCTCCGATAATAACGCGCTTATTCCGTTGCAGAATTTGCTCCCAAATTGCTAGTTTATCGCCGGAGCTGATGCCTGAATGAATAATTCCGACAATATCTCCGAACTGTTCCAGAAATATTCTAGAGATCTGAGAAGTAAGTGAAATCTCAGGTACAAGCAGAATAACATCGCCGCCTTCAGCCAGTACCTTTGCCACCAGCTCTTTATAAATCTCTGTCTTGCCACTGCCGGTTATCCCATGGATCAAAACCGTCCCGCCATCATTTTTATTGCGAAACGCCAGAATATCCTGGAAAGCTTTTTCCTGGGCAGGACTTAATGTGCCTGTAATGTGCCAAACGGAACCAGCTGTTATCTGCTCAATATTGTTTCTTGTATCGGCGTCTATGTCTTTATCTGTGTCTATATCAATTTTATTCTCTATGTTATTTTTTTTTCTTTCATTCATGTCGGGACTGCCTGCTTTTGCGGAAAACCGGATTTCTTTTTTGATCCATCCCTGCTTAAGCATATCCTCAAGCAGTTCTTTCTTCGCTCCGCTTCTTTTTAGCAGGACATTTTCCGGCAGACCTCCCCGGCGCGACCTGTTAAGGGTTTTTAAGACCTGAAATGTATCCGGATCGAGAAGCTCCAAAACTTTAACGTCCTCATCGTCCATGCTGGCCATGGAAGTCATCCAGGTTTCTCCCTTTCCCTTTAAAAAAGGCCACACTGAATGAAGGGCTTGCGCTTTTGGGCAGATCGTCGTCTCCGAAAGCCAGCAGGCCAATTCTATGAGCTCCAGTGGAATTAGATAGTTTTCCTCCAAGACCGCTTCTATGCTGCGGAATTTGGGCTCACCGTCGAGTTCAGGCGGGTCGGAACTGATACTGACAACGAGGCCCCGGACTTTTCTGTACTTAAGCGGGACAACCACCATCATCCCCAAATGAATTACGAGATTGTCCGGAATGTAATAATGAAAACTCTGATCAAGACGCCTGTTGGCGACATCGATCAGCACCTCTGCGTATCCGCTCAATTTCAAGGCTCCTCCCTGCTGATGTCAAAAAATTGGATGTATCAATTATAGCAGATAACCCGTCATCTATTCATGCGGAAAAATCTCTGATATGACGGCGTTCCTCGGGCGTCAGCCTAAACTGTTCCATAATGAATTCATCTAGGATTTCAAACTGATCTTCCCCAACGATGATTCGGTCTGTTAATTGCAGGATATGGTCAATCACTGCCTGTTCCCATAAGGGCAGCGGAAGTAGTTCCAGATCTCCCCGGAGCACTTTCAGGGTATGAAATTTCTTGCGGAAAAGGAATTGATAAAGGCTGCTGTTAAATAAAGCAAGAATTAATTTCACCGGATAGTTTCCTGGTTCGGGGATCAGGATATTGGCACTGTTCAGGGTAAGACTGCCCTGATCATCATAGGCAAAAACAAGTCTTTCAGAAATGAAACGGTAAATCAGTTTCTCCGCCGCCCTATATTTTTGCTCCGGTGCTGTTTGCTGGAACTTGTCCGGCTGAAACCGTAAAAAAGAAGACGGCTTCTTCAGAACGAACCTGTCCACATCCGAGCCCTTGTAGACCGGCTCAGCACCCGGCCCGTTCATCTGAAGCAGGTATCTCCGATTATCTCCGGTGACGATTCCCAAGGCCCAGCCGGCCTTATCTTTCAGGTAAGTATGTCTGGTCGAATAGACCTTGCTGAAAATAACTTCCTCCTGGCTGCTCAGGTAAATATCGAAAATGTGCCAGTCATTACTCCGAAACCTTTCCTGAGAAACCAGGTATTCCTGTTCCGGGAATTTCACCAGAACTTGGTCCTGCACCGATGGCAAGGCTTTTCTGAGATCGAGGCGGACCACGGCTGAGAAGACATTTTTAAATCTCCTGCCCAGATATTCGATCCTGATGATCTGGCAATTCTCAAGCAAATATCCTCTGATATCGGCATGAGCACGGATGTTCAGAATGGATTCTGGCAGAATAAATGAGATAACCCCTCCGTCTTTCAGCAGATCAAGACTCGCCCTGAGAAAATAAGAAAAGGACTCCCCAGAAGTTATTTCTGGAAACTCCACAGCCATTTTCTGGCGGACACCCAGATCAATCTCCGCTCCCCACGGAGGGTTCGTGGCGACAAAATCAAATTTCCCGAAAGCAGAAGATTCCCGTCGCATATCGGTTAAAGTATTGCAGTGAATAACGTTAGGCTGAAAATCCCGGGAACATGTCAACAGAAGATTGAGTCTGGCAATCCTTACCGATGTCAGATCGAGGTCCATCCCGTAGATGTTTTCGGGTTCGTCCATATTCCGGGCAAAGGATAAAAGATACTGTCCCGTGCCGCAGCAAGGATCAAGCACCTTCTGTCCGCTGCGGATATAAGCCCGGACAGCGTCATACGCAATGCCTGGTGGGGTAAAGTAAGAACCAAGGCGAGCTTTATTTCCCTCCATGGTCAGTGATTGATAGATGACACCGAGTATATCTTCTTCTAAAGAAAAACGGATGTTAAAAAGATATTCAAGGTGCTGTGAATCCGGCCTGCCGTACGAAAACTTCAAAGAAGATTCTAAAGAAGATTTTTTAGATGTCCTGAGTATATCCTGATAAAAATTCTTCAGCTCTATGCGGACATGCTGTCGCTGGAAAATAGCTTCCGGGAAATCAATAATTTGTTTCAGGTCGTCGGACAATATGTCTCCCGATCTCCGAAAAAAATTCAAAGCCAGAATGAAGACTGCCCATCCCCGGTCTATGTTGTGCCGGAGCAGATAAGCCAATAGATCCATGATCTGCTTACGTGTTCTTTCGTTTGGGATGTATTCTGTCGGGACAAATCGTTTATCAGCACCGGCTTTGTTTGCTCTTTTTCTTAAGCGGTCAAGCTCTCCCTGCGCAATCCGTTCCCGAAGTAGGAGCACCTCATCAAGATCAAAGACCTTTCCGTCAGGATCAGAAGGATGGAGATAGCCATGCCGGACCCAGTTGCGGATACTTGGCACAGATACCCCCAGAATTTCAGCGATTAACTTTGAATCAATTCGATGATTATCCATTTCTGCAGTCCTGTCGCTTTAGATTAATCCAGGTTGCCTACCTTCCTGGTTTCCTGGCTGTTCACCGCATAGAAAAGAGAATCGAGGTTGCGGACTAAGTCCTTCGCAATCTGCGGTTTGTTCATTGTATAGATATGGACACCGTCAATATCATTCGCAAGCAATTCCACAATTTGTTTGGTCGCGTAAGCAATACCGGCATCTTTTAAAGCTTCCATGTTATGCTCAAATTTGTCAAGTATTTTAATCAGTTTTTGCGGCATCCGTGCATTCGACAGTGCTAATATTCTTTCAATCTGAACCCGATTAGTGATTGGCATGATCCCTGCCAGAATCGGAACATTGATGTTTAGCTTAGCAACTTTTTCCTGGAAACGAAAAAAGGCGTCATTGTCATAGAACAACTGTGTAACAAGAAACCCGACTCCGGCATCCACTTTCCGCCGAAGGTTTTCAATATCCTGGTCTTTATCGGGGCACTCGGGATGGCCTTCCGGATAACAAGCGCCGCCCAGACAGAAAGAATGTTTGTTCTGGATATACGCGACAAGATCGGAAGCATATTGAAAATCCCTTACCCTGCCGGTCTCTTCCGAACCCTTTGGAATATCTCCCCGTAACGCGAGAATATTGGAGACATTGCTGTCTGCCAGCTGCGTCAGTGTTCCCTCAATTTGTTCTTTGGAAGAGGTAATACAGGTCAGATGGGCCAAAGAATTAATGTTGTATTTATTCTCAACAATGGATGCAATTTCTGCGGTCGTTTTGCTGGTACTTCCTCCGGCACCGTAGGTAACACTGATAAAATCAGGACGGAGCGGTGCCAGAGCATCAATCGTATCGTAAATGACCTCTATAGATGAAGTAAGCTTTGGTGGGAAAATCTCAAAAGATACGACCTTTTTCTGTTGGAACAATTCGCTGATAAACATTCTAAAACCTCCTTCATCTTTAATACAATCCCAAACTCATTCAATTCCGGTTGGAATAAGCTCCGGAATTGGATCATCACATGTTGAGTCCTTTAATCCCTATGTCGGTGCGGAAATGGGCATCAGGAAAATCGATGCTGTCCACTAGTGCATAGACATTCTCCCTGGCTGCCGCGATGGATGCATCACGGACGGTAACTCCAAGTACCCGGCCGCCTGAGCTGACCAGTTTTCCGTCTTCCATCTCCGTGCCGGCATGGAAAACTACCTGGTTTTCTTGGGTCACCGTAAGACTGATCGGAATCCCCTTCCTGTATTCACCCGGATAACCTGGAGCTGCCATGACCACACACAGCGCGGTGCCATCGTGCCATTCGACTTTGACTTCGGACAGTTTCCCGTCGATACATGCTTCGAAGATTGGGATCAAGTCCGACTTGAGCAGGGTCATCACAACCTGTGTCTCAGGATCACCGAACCGGACATTGTATTCCAGGAGTTTTGGGCCTTTGGCCGTAATCATTAAGCCTAAAAACAGTACGCCGGTAAATGGGGTTCCTCTTTGGCGCATAACAGAAAGCGTCGGCTGAGCGATCGTATCGATAACTTCCTGTTCCAATGCTTTGGTCCAGAAAGGAGGCGGAGAATAAGTCCCCATTCCGCCTGTATTTAACCCCATATCCCCGTCGAGTGCTCTCTTGTGATCCTGAACGGGGGTCATCGGGAGAGCCTTTTCACCGTCGCAAAAGCACAGCAGACTGACCTCCTGCCCCTCCAGAAATTCTTCTACCACGACCTTGTCTCCGGCAGCACCAAAGGCCCCACCCATAATGGTCTCGATACCTTCAAACGCCTCTTCCAGTGTAGCTGCCACAATAACCCCTTTACCTGCTGCCAGACCATCCGCTTTAATGACAATCGGAGCGCCGGTTTGTCTGATGTATCTTTCTGCTTCGCTCTTCTCGGTAAAAGTCCGGTAGTCTGCTGTCGGGACCTTCGCCTGTACCATAATTTCCTTGGCAAAAGCTTTGCTGCTTTCAAGTGTCGCCGCCGCTCCGGACGGGCCAAATACTCTGAGACCTGCAGCCTGAAAAGCGTTGACAATTCCCAGACTAAGCGGTTCCTCAGGACCAACAACCGTAAGATCAATCCCTTCATCCTTGGCAAAGTCAACCAAAGCGTCAAGTTCATTGGCCTTGATCGGGACATTCCATTGCTCTGTTCCTGCGTTACCCGGAGCTACAAAGAGTTTCTGACAAGAAGTGCTCTGATTGATTTTCCAGGCAAGAGCATGCTCCCTTCCTCCTGAGCCTACAATCAAAATTTTCTTCCCGTCTTTTTGACAACCAGACAAGTCAGCCATCGTTTTCCCACCTCAATAAGTAATATTTATTCTTAGTGCTCAAAATGCCTTCTTCCGGTATGGAGAATAATCATCCCAAGCCTGTTGGCTGTTTCAATCACTTCTTTGTCCCGGATAGAACCACCGGGATGAACAATGGCTTTGATCCCATGGGAATGGGCCAGTTCGACCGTATCCGGGAACGGGAGGTAAGCATCCGAAGCCATATAGGCACCCTGTGCTTTTTCTGCAGCCTGCTCAAGCGCAATTTTCGCCGAGCCGACTCTGTTCATCTGGCCGGCTCCAACACCGATGACCTGTCTCTTCGCCGAAATGACGATCGCATTGGATTTGACATGCTTGCAGGCTTTCCAGGCAAACTCCAGTTCCGCCAAATCATCTTCAGTCGGCTTGGCTTCTGTAACGACTTCCCATTCGACAGACGGTGTCGTCCCTTCATCCTCATCCTGAACCAGAAAACCGCCGTTTACTGTACGGATTTTCCAACCCCGGGTCTTACCGCATGCTTCCCTGCCAACTGCGAACAGACGAAGGTTAACTTTCACAGCCAAAATTTCCTTCGCCCGCGGGCTGAAATCCGGAGCAATGACCACTTCGTAGAATTTCTCTTTAATCGCTTCAGCTGTGGCCTCATCTACCACGCGGTTAAGTGCAATAATTCCGCCGTACGCCGAGACCGGATCCGCTTCCAGCGCTCTTTGATAAGCTTCCAGCAGTGAGTTCCCAAGCGCAACACCACATGGATTGGTATGTTTAATGATTACACAGACTGTCTTGTCATATTCCATAGCGATTTTCCAGGCCGCGTCCATGTCCATCCAGTTATTATAGGACAGCTCCTTGCCCTGGAGCTGCTGGCCATAAGCAAGTGTCCCTTTTCCGGCCTCCGGGTCTGCATAAAAGGCCGCCAGCTGCCCGGGATTTTCTCCATAGCGAAGATCCTGCACCTTCGCCGCCACGAGACGAAGATGCTGGGGAAAAGAGGCTTTTGTACCGATTTGACCTTCCAGATATCCAGCAATCAGACGGTCATATTCCGCCGTATGCGCAAACGCTTCGGCTGCAAGTTCCTTCCGCAAGGCCAATGGGATTAGACCGTTCTCCCTGAGGCTCTCAATCACCCTGCCGTAGTTTTCCGGATTGACGATAATGGTTACTCTATTGTGATTTTTCGCAGCTGAACGGACCATGGTCGGTCCGCCGATATCAATATTCTCGATCGCTTCTTCGAAGGTAACCCCTTCTTTGGCAATCGTTTCTCTGAAAGGGTAAAGATTTACGCAAACCAAATCAATAAAATCAATTCCGTTTTCCGCGCACTGCGCCCGGTGTTTCTCAGTATCCATTGCCAGGATTCCGCCGTGAATCTTCGGATGCAAGGTTTTTACCCTGCCATCAAGAATTTCCGGAAACCCTGTAATTTCACTGACATAACGAACAGGAATATCCGCTTCTTTCAATGTCTTATACGTACCGCCTGTTGAAATCAGTTCAAACCCCTCGGCAACAAGGCCTTCGGCAAATTCCACAATACCCGTTTTGTCCGAAACACTGATCACTGCCTTTTTCGCCATCATGTCCAACCCCCTATCATCATTTCTCAAAATAACTCCTCAGAACAATACTCAGAATTATCCTATAGAATAATATCCCGGAATAATCCTTGATATCGCCAATACATTAGTGCCATGTCAGCCCTAAATCTTATATATCCTAACGGCATATTTTTCCTAATACTGCGTTCGTTATATGATAATTTTACGCGCGATTATGAGTCTCTGAGGACGATCACTCTTCTTCCCTCTCGTTTTATCTTCCCATTCGCAATCAGTCTGACTGCCTCTGGATATATCGTGTGCTCAACTTTCAGAATTCTTGCAGCCAGCTGGTCGGCATCATCCTCAGCAAAAACCGGCACCGTCTCCTGCAGGATAATCGGTCCGGAATCCATTCCCTCGTCCACAAAATGCACCGTGCAGCCGCTGACTTTAACACCATATTCCACTGCCTGTTTTTGGGGATGTAAGCCCGGAAAAGACGGCAGCAGCGAAGGATGGATGTTCAGAATCGGATATTCGGCCCTGCGGATAAAATCCGAGCTTAACACCTGCATGTAACCGGCCAGAATCAGCAGTTCCGTACCGATGACTTCAAGCCAGTTTAAGATATCCGTTTCCTGAGAGCTATTGTCTGCATAGCTTTCCCTCGGAAAAGTCCGGACCTGAATACCGAATCTTTCTGCCCTAGTCAGGGCCTCTGCGTCTATTTTATTCGAACCTACGCCGACAAATTCTACAGGGAGCTGGCCATCCTGCCATTCGTCCAGCAAGGCTTGCAGGTTGCTGCCACGCCCTGAAGCGAGTACGGCTGCTTTCATCGATAGCTCACTCCTTGACCGGAAATCACACTGCCTATCCTGATCGGCTCTTCGCCGTTTGCAGCCAGAATATCCATGGCCTGCTTTTCATCTTCAGGATGAATGATCAGAACAAACCCGATTCCCATATTAAACGTCCTTAACATTTCCTCATCTTCAACATTGCCAAGCTTCTGCATTAATTCAAATACCGGCGGAACTTGCCACGTGGAAGTGACGATCTCCGTTCCGAGTCCGGACGACAGAACCCTTGGAATATTTTCAGTCAGACCGCCACCGGTAATATGTACCATACCCGGAACAGCAATCTTGTCCAGAAGCGCCAGCACTGACTTTACATAGATTCTGGTCGGGGTGATCAATACTTCCCCGAGCGGTCTCCCGAGTTCGGGGAATACCTTGTCAAGGGGGTATTCCGCAAAAATCTTACGGACCAAAGAAAAGCCGTTGCTGTGCAGTCCGCTGGACTTCAATCCCAGAAGGATATCCCCTTCGCGGATGTCCGAGCCGTCAATCAGCTTGTCCCTGTTCACCGCACCGACAGCGAAGCCAGCAATATCATATTCTTCTTCAGCGTAGAAACCGGGCATCTCAGCAGTCTCTCCGCCAATCAGTGCACAGCCTGCCAGACGGCAGCCTTCGGCCACGCCGCCTACAATGGAAGCAATTCTTTCCGGAACCAGTTTCCCTACCGCAAGATAATCCAGAAAAAACAATGGCTCGGCGCCCTGGACCAGAACATCATTCACGCACATCGCAACAGCGTCCTGGCCGATGGTATCATGCTTATCCAACTGAAAAGCCAGCCGCAATTTTGTTCCGACACCATCCGTACCGGAAACCAGCACGGGATCAGAATATTTTTGCAGATCCAGACTGAACAATCCGCCGAATCCGCCGAGTCCCCCTAAAACTCCGGGCCGCCAGGTTGCAGCTACCGCAGGCTTAATTTTCTCTACAGCTTCATTTCCGGCCTGGATATCCACACCGGCATCTTTATAGGTAATTCCCATGATTACTCCTCCTAACGGCTAGTTTAACACTCCATGTCTTCTTTGGAAAACTTCTTCGGGACAGTGGTCGGATAATCACCGTTAAAACAGGCCAGACAAACTGAATCACTACCCAAAGCCTTTTTCAGCCCTTCCTCCGACAGATAGTACAGGGTGTCCGCCCCGACAAACCTGCGAATTTCATCGATGTTCATTTGATTAGCAATCAATTTTTCCCTTTCGGCCGTATCGATGCCATAATAGCAGGAATACTTCACCGGAGGTGAGCTGATCAGAAGATGAACCTCCTTGGCGCCGCATCCTTTGACCATCTCGACAAGCTTGGAGCTTGTTGTCCCCCTGACAATCGAATCATCGATCATCACAACCCTGCGTCCATGGATGACCTGCTTGTTGGCATTCAGCTTAATCCGGACAGCAACTTCTCTTAACTCCTGCGTGGGCTGAATGAACGTCCGTCCAACATACCTGTTTTTGAGCAGCCCCTCCTCAAAAGGGATACCCAGCGTTTGGGCATAGCCCAGGGCGGCCGGTGTCCCGGAGTCCGGAACCGGAATAATCACATCAGCCTCAATCGGGCATTCTTTCGCCAGCTGAACACCCATTTGCCTCCTGCTTTCCCAGACATTCAGATTATCCAGTGTACTGTCAGGCCGCGCGAAATAAATATATTCAAAAGAGCAGGGGGCAATCCGTTCCTGCGGCGTACCGAAACGGGTATGAAGCCCTGCGTCGTCGATCGTCACGACTTCTCCTGGTTTAACGTCCCTGACAAATTCCGCACCGATCGTATCGAGCGCACAGCTTTCGGAAGCGAAACAGTACCGCTCTCCCAGCCGTCCGATGCACAAGGGCCTCAGGCCATGGGGATCTCTCGCCCCGACAATTTTGTCTTCAGCCATGATCAGCAGTGCGTAGGCTCCCTTGATATCAATCATCGTTTTGATAATCGCATCTTCCAGGCTATGCCTGCGGTAACGCGCAATCATATTTAGAATCACTTCGCTGTCAATGGTTGTCTGAAAGACTGTTCCCTGACTGCCAAGCTCCTGTCTGATTTCTACGGCGTTCGTCAGATTTCCGTTATGCGCCAGCGCCATCATTCCGTTCTGGAAATGAACAACCAGCGGCTGTGCATTCGATAACAGGCTTGAACCCGTCGTTGAATACCGGACATGTCCAATCGCCATCTTCCCTTGCAGTCCTGCGAGTAAATCAGGCGAGAATACCTCAGATACCAAGCCCATTCCTTTTTCTACAACGATTTTTCTTCCATCGGAAACAGCAATCCCCGCACTTTCCTGTCCCCTGTGCTGCAACGCATAAAGGCCATAATAAGTCAGACGGGCAATTTCCTTTTCAGGAGCAAAGATTCCGAAGAGACCACACTCCTCTTTGGGCTTGTCATCCCAGAGCAAATCCACAGTCAAGAACTCCTTTCATCTACTGTATATACTGTCTCTGTCCTCTAGCAGTTATGTTTCCAGCATTGTATTTTTAGCAATCGCTTTAAGCATTTTCTAGAGCGTCCTTCAGACGGGTATAGACTTCGGCATACGCTTCTTCAATCTTGCCAAGATCCCGGCGGAAACGGTCCTTGTCCAGCTTTTCTCCGGTATCTTTGTCCCAGAAGCGGCAAGTGTCCGGAGAAATCTCATCTCCGAGCATGACTTTGCCGTCAATCAGACCGAACTCCAGCTTATAGTCAACCAGGTCAATCCCGGCCTTGGCAACAATTTTGGTCATAAGCTCATTGACCTTCAAAGCAATTTCCTTCATTTTGTTGATTTGTTCGATCGTTGCCCATCCCATCGCAAGCGCATGGGTTTCATTGACCATCGGATCACCGAGCGCGTCGTCCTTATAATAAAGCTCAAGCACAGGCGAAGCCAGGGAATAGCCCTCTTCTTTGCCAACCTTCTTTACGAGACTGCCGGCAACAATATTGCGGACAACAATTTCCAGCGGAACCATCTGCAGGCGCCGGACAATTTGTTCCCTGTCACTTAAAAGCTCAACAAAATGTGTATCGACGCCATTCTTTTGAAGATAGGAAAACATCATCGCGGACATCTTGTTGTTGATAATCCCTTTGTCAACAATGGTACCCTTTTTTATCCCGTTAAAGGCAGTTGCATCATCTTTGTACTCGACCCAGAAAACATTTTTGTCATTCGTATCATAGATTTTTTTGGCTTTGCCTTCATACAGCATTGCGAGCTTTTCCATATCATAACCCTCCAGTAATAATGTCTAAATTTACATCCATATTCAATTTTCATCGTTTAATAAACCGTTCGAGTTTAAGGCTACCTATAACAATGTGATTTAAATAGGTAATTTCCAAAAAGTTGATATTATGTTTATTATTTCAGTAGTCCGACTCTGCGGAAAATATAGTCAATGTTTTTCGTATGATACTCATAATCAAACAGCGCATCAACTTCTTCTTTGGTTAGGAACTGCATGATCTCAGCATCCTGAAGCACATAATCCTTAAACGGCACCTTGGTATCCCAGGCTCTCATTGCATTTTTCTGTACCAGCGCGTAGGATGTTTCCCTGCTCATGCCCTTATCGACCAGCGACAGCATAACCCTTTGGGAGAAGATCAGACCATAGACCTTTTCAATATTTGTCATCATCTGTTCCGGGGACACTCTTAATCCTTCCAAAGTCTGAATCATCTTATGCAGCATATAATCCAGCGCAATGGTGCTGTCAGGAAGGATCACGCGTTCAGCTGAGGAATGGGATATATCTCTTTCATGCCAGAGTGCGACATTTTCAAAAGCGACCTGGGCATTCCCGCGGATTAGGCGGGCCATTCCGCAAATTCTTTCCGAAATAACCGGATTTTTCTTATGCGGCATCGCTGAAGAGCCTTTTTGTCCCTTACCAAAAGGTTCTTCGACCTCATGGACGTCCGTCCGCTGCAGATTACGAATTTCCGTGGCAATCTTATCAAGTGAAGAAGCGATTCCGGCCAACACGCCTACATAGAATGCATGCCTGTCCCTCTGGATAATCTGGGTTGACACTGGAGCCGGCTTTAAGCCCAGGCTCTCACAGACCCATTCTTCCACGGCAGGATCAACGTTCGCAAACGTGCCGACTGCACCCGAAATCTGGCCTACCCGAATCTCTTCGCGCGCATATTTCAGCCGCTCCCTCTGCCGTTTCATTTCGTCATACCAGAGTGCGAATTTCAGGCCGAATGTAATCGGTTCGGCATGAATCCCGTGCGATCTTCCCATTTGCAGCGTATCTTTGTATTCGAGGGCTTTTCTGCCCAAAACATCAATCAGCTTATCCATCTTCTCGAGCAGGATATCGGAAGCCTCAACCAGCTGCAGCGAGAGCGATGTATCCAGTACATCGGAAGAGGTCAGTCCGAGATGTATATATTTGGCTTCATCGCCGACGTTCTCAGCGACATTGGTCAAAAAGGCCAATACGTCGTGCTGGGTGACTTCTTCAATTTCCTTGACCCTGTCCCAGGAAAAAGCGGCCTTCTGACGGATTACTTCGACAGCCTCTTGCGGGATCTTTCCTTTTTTCGCCCATCCTTCGCAGGCTGCAATTTCTATCTTCAGCCAGAGCGTTAGACGGTATTCATCTTGCCATAGTCTCCCCATAGCGGGAAGCGTGTACCTTTCTATCACAGAAATTCTCCTTTATTTAAATATTTTCTAAGCTTTCAGTTTATCCTGAAGTGCACTGTCCTTGGCTTCAACATCTGCCGCCATTTTTTGTCTAAAAGCTTTCAGCTGGTTCTGCAGTTCCAGATCAGCGATCGCCAGCATTTCTACAGCCAAGAGCGCTGCGTTGCGGGCACCGTTGATCCCGACCGTGGCGACCGGGATACCGGGAGGCATTTGCACAATCGCATAAAGCGCATCTACACCCTCCAAAGCACCACTCTTGATCGGGATACCAATAACAGGGAGCGTCGTGGCTCCGGCGATCACACCTGGAAGATGCGCAGCCATACCGGCCCCGGCGATGATCACTTTTCCTCCCTGTTTCTCAAAACTTTCCACCCATTCCACGGTTCTTTTCAGCGTACGGTGAGCAGAAGATATTTTCATTTCAAAGGGTACTGAGAATTGCTGCAGGATTTTTGCTGCTTCTTCCATGATGGAAAAATCAGAATCACTACCCATGATTACACCAACAGAGATCATTCGTTATTTCCTCCTTTAAATGCTTTTCCTTATTTGTGAGCAGAAATAATCACAAATTCACCATATTATCTGCAATAAATTCTAAACATATTTTACCCGACAACAAATACAGGGTCAATCAGAATCCGAACATTATTTTGTTTTTTTGTTCTAATGTTCGGAATATGACCAATAATAAGGAGACCTCCCACAGCAAAGCTACGAAAGGTCTCCTTATCGGTTCATACATTTAGGCCTTGGATATCCATATTCTTGCCGCCTTCGTTCCAATTTTCGTAGAGGAATAATACTTCATCAATGATCCACAATGCTGGTGATCATCGTAGATAAATGCTTGGATAAATCCAGGTCGTCCGGATTGTCCAGGGCTTGATTGCCTTGAGTGATTACCCTGACCACCGGTCTTGTTGGCAAAATAGGGTTTTGTTTGATAACAACACCGCGCAAACCATTGCTAAGCTCTATACCTGTTCCTGTCGGATACGGCGCCACAGACTGAGCAAAAATGCGGACAATTTCAGGGTCAAACTGCAGCCCTGAATGAACAATGATATATTCGTATGCCAGATAAGGCGGCATTGCATCGCGATAAGGGCGCTTGCTGGTCAAGGCCTCATACACGTCGGCGACAGAGGCGATCCTAGCGTATTCATGAATTTCATTCTCTCTTAGTTCCCTGGGGTAGCCCCCGCCCTTCCATTTCTCATGATGCTGCAGCGCAGCATGGGCAGACAGGATGCTGAAATCGCGATTGCCGCGGATATATTCATAACCATGCAACGGATGGGTCTTAATCTGCTCAAATTCTTCTTTTTCCAATTTACCTTTTTTGTTTAGAATTTCTTTCGATATTTTTGTTTTTCCGATGTCATGCATCAGAACTCCCATCCCAAGCTCCAAAAGCTGGTTTTGTGTAAAACCTTTGCCGATTCCGAGCATCAAAGCCAGGACTGTGGTGTTGATCGAATGATGATACGTATATTCGTCGTAGCCGTTAATATCAGTCAGATTACTAAGGATATCAAAACTGTGCAACAAATCCTGAACTAGATTCAGAACCGCAAAACGGACTGAATCCGCATCTATCTCTGCCTCCGGATGTTTCTCCAGTTCATCGGTAACTCCCCGAACCGCATTATATGCAATCTCTTTGGTCTTGTCCATAATGGCATAACCGATTTCAACATCTTGAAACCGTTCATCTTGAATGAATACCATATCGTAGCCGATATCTTTAAGCTTTGCTAAATAGTTCTTATTGAGCTCGACTCCTTTACCGAGAAGTATCCTGCCGTAGGAGTTTCTTATCGGTCTGGCCAGCACAGATCCTTCCTGAACGTATTTGATATTGACTAACCTCATGTGAACTCCTTGTTATCAAGATTAAAGGTACTTTGACTGGTGTAATTATACCATTAAAATGCCATAATTTATATTGCATTTAAGCGGTTTATAACGATTTTTATCATTTCCTCAATTTTATAAAGAAATATAAGACACTGATGTCCTCAGACTCTTCTGATCCGAATTGTTCTTTAATTGTTGCGTCCCCTCCGGAAGTAGTATCAACACTTGCCGAAGAAATGCCTATACCTAGAAAAAAGCTGCTGCAGACATCGGATCCTTGTCTGCAGCAGCTTTTTTTGTTATTCAGATATTTTTTTGATCACATATCCATTTTATTCTCAAGCAAATAGGCGGAAACACAGAAGAAAATGGCACCCAGCACCACCTGAATTAAAATTTGAATTAAAAGAAACGTATAGCTTGGCACCCCTGGACTGATCATCGAATTGGCACTAAATATATCCGTTGTCAGCGTATTTGTTATGGCACTGTCAACCCAGGCTAACAGCATAAAGATGATGAAGCTGATCAAACCGCCGAATTTTTTCTCAGCAAGGATACTCTTGCGAATGGATATGGCGGCATAGACCATTAAAAACAAGCCCACAATCGATACAAACATCATCAACAGACTCACTGCAAAATAAGAAGTCAGATTAATCCCTTCCAGATGGACTTGACTGATGATGTTAGAAAAGAGATCACTTCCGACCAAAGCCCGAAGAGGTTCTCCGTAAAACCCCATAAAATTGCCTGCAAGCAGCAGAATATAGACCAGTAGAAACAGTAATCCTTCCAATATTGCAGTAATAACCTTGCTCCCAAGGATTTTGTAACCACTGTTCGGTGTCAGCATAAACATATATCCTGTCTTATGATCTAGATCGCGGCTGTACATCATAATCACATCAATAATATACAGCACAAAAAAGATACCAAGTATTCCCGAAAAAAATGCCCCCAGCACGATCATCTGTTCTTCGGTTGTATGCATACCAATTTGTAGCTTCACCAAAACAAATGCATTCAGGATCAGGACGATGGCCATAAAAATGCCCAGGCCCCTCCATTTTCGGATAAATTCATATTTTATCAGATTAGCCATGGTAAACCTCCTTATACAGTGCCTCAATCGAGCAGGATTTCTCCAGTCTGAATTTTTCCGCATCACCAGCCAGGACGACCGTTCCGCGATCCAGGAAAATTACTTCATCCAGAATCGTTTCCAATTCACTGACCAGATGGCTCGAAATAATCACTGCACAGTCATCGCGGAAAGCACCCATAATCATCTTTACAATTTTTTCCCTGGAAATCGGGTCAATCCCATTCAGCGGTTCGTCCAGAAGATAAAGCCTGGCCTTCCGGGCCATCGTTACGGCCAGTTTGAGCCTGGCTTTCATGCCCGTGGATAAACTGCTGACTTTCATATTTTCCTGTAATTCCATGAACGTTAAATATTCCAGTGCTTTATTTTGATCAAAGTCCTCATACATGTCTGTGTAAAAACTGAGGATCCCGTCAATTTTCATCCAGCCGAACAGAAAATCATCCGTTGGCATAAAAGCCGTGAGTTTTTTGGTTTCTGCCCCGATGGGATAACCCATAACCGTCATTCTGCCGGAAGTTGGCTTAAAAAGCCCTGCGGCAATCTTGAAAAAGGTGGTTTTCCCACTGCCGTTAGGACCGAGCAGCCCGTACACTTTGCCCTCTTCAATCTGCAGATCCAGGTCGTGCAGTGCCTTGTTCCGGAAAAATCCTTTGCTGACATTTTCAGCAACTAATACAGATGTCATTGAACAGCCTCCTTATCCAGCCTGCTTTTTATCAGCGCAATCATGTCGTTAAAATTAAATCCCAATTCCATCATTCCTTCAATAAAGTTTCTGACGATATCCTCTGCCATTTCTTTCTTCATAATCTCCACCTTCTCCTCCGATTCTGTAATAAAAGTTCCTACTCCTCGTTTGGTAAAGGTCACTCCTTCCCGTTCCAGTTCATTGAAGACCCTTACCATGGTATTGGGATTCACCTTCAGGTTTTGGGCATACTCCCTTGATGACAGCAGTTTTTCGCCTAAATTCATTTTTCCTAGAATTATGTCTTTCTTAATCAAATTCATAATCTGAATGTAAATCGGCGCAGTATTATCAAAATTCATTATGTCACCCCTTTAACATCGTACTAGTTAACTATATAAATAGTACACTAGTACAGTGTTGAAGTCAAGTAAATCAGATTTACCCTTTTCAAAGCAAAGTTTTTGCCCAAACCAGAACCTCCTCAGAACTTCTAGCGACCCATACATGATGGGAACAGAGTAAACTTTGCCGGTTACAGCCAGGAGGCATTTAAGCTAAACACAGGAGGAATTAGTAATTACTAAAATATATTTCTTGCCCTCGATCCAAAATAAGTCTAGGATAATAATAAATAGTTGCTATCTTATTAAAATCTTATTGGAAGACTCTTTCGGGAGGAGATAAACATGGGAAAAATGATGAATGATCATTATATTTTGCCCCAAAATTTTTATCCGATGTTGAAATTGCGTGATTACCTTCATTTGGGAATCATCCGTCATTATCGCAAAGGGGAATCCATCGTCTTCCTTGGAGAAACCATTGATAGTATCATCTTAGTACTTTCGGGAAAATTGGGTATCAGCTTCATGCATGAGAATGGAAAGCAAAAATTTATGTATCATGCGGATCCGTACACTTTCATAGATGAAGCCCTTGGCATATTTACAAGCTCTTATGTTCATGTTGTTTCGGAGGAAGATAGCAGCGTCTGTTTTTTTGAAAAATTTCAATTTCTTATGCTCCTTCATGAGAACAAAGAATTGCTTTTAGAATATATTACGTGTTTTTCATCCAAACGTTGTTATTTCATGCATGAGGCTAGTGAGGCGGTTCTTTATAAGCCATCCGTCAGGATTTTACGATTCTTTTATTTACTCTGCAATACACAAGGGAAACTGGTTGATAATGTTTATGAAATCGATGTGAAAATATCTCAAAGGGCAATTTCCGAAATAACAGGGGTTCACTTTATAACGGTCAATAAAATCTTAAGATATCTAAAAAAAGAAAACATTTTAAATAAAACAAGGAATAAGATTATTATATATGACTTACCACAACTAAAAGCTTTGATTGAGGATTGGATGAATCATTAAATACCGCCGAAAGGCGGTTTATTTTTTTCTTCATAAAAAAAATGTTCCACCCAATACGCAATGTAATCCGGGACTTATAACCGATAATGTAATGACCAATACAATAATCTTATAAAACAGGCAGCAAAATTTAAGGAGGTGAGAATGATGAGTACATTCTTAATTTTTTTAGCGGGGATTCTTTTTTTG
Organism: Dehalobacter restrictus DSM 9455; assembly: GCF_000512895.1. Taxonomy (NCBI): domain Bacteria; kingdom Bacillati; phylum Bacillota; class Clostridia; order Eubacteriales; family Desulfitobacteriaceae; genus Dehalobacter; species Dehalobacter restrictus. Next base: position 998,276 of record NZ_CP007033.1, on the reverse strand, counting down.
GCCGGTATCCTTTTTATCAAGCCGCGTGCCAAAAAAGAGAAAAATTGGCAGACCGCGCTGGTTTGGGCATTATATGTAATTTGGTTTTTAATCACATGCATGGGGATTTCATTTGTTTACATTAATGCCAGCGTAGGACATGTCAAGGCAACAAGCACAGCGATTTTCCTGTTCGGAGGAATCTCAGTGATATTGGCCGTTGTTTTGGCCCGCATATTAGGTTTTATCGGCGCAAAAAGCAAGGCAAAAGAGTCAATTCAGGCTTAAAAGGAGGAGAACTGATGTCGGAGATTTCAAAAAATGGGGAAAAAGAAACCAAGCCGCAATATCAAGTGAGCCGCCGCGGTTTTCTTAAAACGGGGGCAGCTGCTGCCGCCATGAGTGTCATGGGGGCAATCGCAGCCCCGTCCAAGGTGGCAAACGCGGCTATTCATGACCTAAGCTATACACCTGCCAAAGGACAATGGTCGAAATTACGCCCTGTAAACCATTATGGTGGTGCCACGGTTCACTTTGTAGAAAATAACGATCAGTGGTTGGGAACAAGCAAAATTGTTGGGCCGATCAAAAAATCGGGAGAATTTAATTCGGGTTTCGGGCTTGCTACCAGAGGTCTACTGGGTGATAAGGCGAGATTCGGACTCCTTAGTCAGGGCGAAAGAAGTCCTTTAACGGGTGGCATAATGCAGGCTCTTGGGATGATTAGTGGAGATGAGACTGTCATGGGCACGCCGAGAAAAGATAAACTTCCTATTCCCGACCCCGAACAAATGTCCCAGCATATCAAAGATCTCGCTTATTATCTCAGGGCAGATGATGTTGGTATAGGCCAAATGCCTTCATACGGTTATTACGGCACGAAGTGTATGCCTCCCATAACTGTAATAGCTGCCGGTATCCTTCCGCCACAAACGCCGATCGCAGAAGTACCAAATACAGAACCGGAGTACCCCTATGTCATTACTGTCGCGGTTGAACAGCATTTGGAAACCTATTTGGCATCGACTGGGTATGACGGAATATCTGTAAGCCAGTCAATGCGTTGTTATCATGCCACAGCTAATATTGCCGTCATTATGGCGCGATATATTCGAAATATAGGCTATAATGCGAGAGCCCATCATTTTGGCAATTATGGTCTTGCCGTTCCTCCGGCACTTATAGCTTCCGGACTGGGTGAACATACCCGTACCGGAGACTGTGTTGCTCATCCCAGAATGGGATTCCGCAACAAATGTGCTGCGGTTACCACCGATTTGCCTTTGGTTGCCGATAAACCCATTGATTTTGGAATGTTGGATTTTTGCAGGGTTTGCATGAAATGTGCTGTTGAATGTCCTTCTAAAGCTATCAGCCCAGATAAAGAGCCAGTGGAAATGAACGGCTACCTGCGGTGGAACAGCGACTACAAAAAATGTGCCGTATTCCGTTGCAGTAATGAGGAAGGCGTCAACTGCGGCAGGTGTATGAAAGTCTGTCCATGGAATTCCAAAGAAAACTCCTGGTTCCATGAAGCAGGCCTGTGGATAGGCAGTAAAGGAGAAACTGCTTCAACAATGCTGAAAGCCATTGATGATATGTTCGGCTACGGGACTGAAATTGTTGATAAATACAAATGGTGGCTGGAATGGCCAGAGCTTCATAAAATTAATATACCAAGCTAGAAAGTATAGTTTAACTGCATAATAAAAATTATTGCGACGTATTCCTTCATACGCCGCAATAATTTTTGTTTATTAACATATACCTTGGCCAAAATATTATTTTCTTGGAACATTTTCCATCAGAACCGAAAGTTCAGAATAAAAATCATATTTCAAAGTTCCAATAACAATACTAGTAATATCTACAGACAATAATGCAAGCATACGGAGGTTTTATGAAGGGGTTAAAAGATGCCATAGATTCTTTTAAAGAAGATTTGATTCAGTCTGTGCAAGACTGCATTCGGATTAAAAGTGTCTCTAGCGATCGGGATGGTACCCAAAGAGCCTTGGAATATTACCTTGCCCTGGCTCATAGCATGGGATTCTCGGCACATAACGTAGAAAATCTGGGTGGAGTAATCGAATATGGAGAAGGGGAAAAAACCTACGGGATGATTGTTCATCTTGATACTGTCCCTGAGGGAAGCGGCTGGAAATCCCCCCCTTTCGGAGGTCTGATTCAGGAAGGAAAAATTTATGGTCGGGGCGCAATCGATGACAAAGGGCCGGCGCTCTCAGCCCTCTATGCTTTAAAAGCCTTAAAGGATTCCGGATCAGGAATTAGCTCTGAATGTAAGGTTCAGATTATTATTGGGATTGATGAAGAGGGTATCTGGCATACAACGCCCAAATTATTGAAAAAAATTAAAGAACCTGATTTTTCTTTTGTTCCCGATTCGAAATTCCCGGTTGTAATTGCCGAGAAGGGCCTGGTCTGGCTGGAAATCAAGAAAACATTAAGTCTGGAATCCTCCGGCTATAGTGGGATTACGATTGAAACCATGCAAGGGGGAGGACAGTCCCTTAATATTGTTCCTGATTACTGCGAAGCTACACTCAGATTGAATGATGACCAAAAAATACAGATCAAAAAGGAACTCAGGCTATTCCAAGAACAAACAGGATATGATATCTCTCTTGAAAAAAATGCTTCTGTTTGCAAACTTATATCCAAGGGAAAATCCGCCCATGCCTTTATCTGCAATGAAGGACGAAATGCCATTTCCCAGCTCATTATGTTTTTAAGTCTGCTGGAGCTTGAAGGCGGGCAAAAGGAGTTCATCCAAGCCTATGCCCAAAGCATGGCAATGGAATATTATGGTGAATCCCTGGGCCTCAGTCTTGAAGATCAACTGACTGGTAAACTTACTGTTAACCCCGGGTATATCCTGATTGACGAGAAGAACATTATCCTGAAGGTGGATATTCGTTTCCCGGCCAAGGAGCGGCTTGACATAATCAAACCCAAAATCGAGAGAGCCTTTAGCGTTTTCCAGGGAAACCTTACAATCATCGATTCACTGGAATCTTTGAGTTTCCCGGAAGATGATCCCAATATTCGCAGACTCATACAGGTCTATCAGGATTTTACCGGAGACACTGAAACAAAACCTCTGGGAATGGGCGGAACCACTTTTTCCAAAGCTTTCAAACGCGCAGTTGCCTTTGGTCCGACTTTTCCCGGGATGCCTAAAGTTGAGCACCAGCCTGATGAATATATGGAGATTGAACATCTGATCAAGTGCACTGAGATCTACGCCCTAGCACTTCAATCACTTGTCAGAAACGAATAAGCGTTACCTTCTTATTCGTTGCCGTTAGCTCGATTTAACAGGATAGCGTTCCCCGATAATCGATGATGACTTCACTGTACGGCACCGAAATGCCAGCCTGGACCATGGCTGTTTTTACAGCCCGTACAATCCCGGAACAACATGGTACATCCATTCGGACCACCTTGATACTCTGCGGATGATTGATTCTGATGATCTCCGCGATCTTTTCCGTGTAATAATCATTGTCATCGAGTTTGGGACAGCCGATCAGCGTGATTCTGTCCTTCATGAACTTCTCATGGAAAGAAGCATAGGCATAGGCAGTACAGTCTGCCGCAACCAGCAGATCAGCATTTTGCAGGTAAGAAGCCTGCGGGTTAATCAAATTCAGTTGAATCGGCCATTGCCTGAGTTCCGACGGGCGTTCAGCCCCGATATCTCCGGAATCCTGTTTTTCCCCTGCAGGCGTTTTTTTGATCATTGCGGCTATGGTGCCCGGGCAAGAGCAACCCGGTTTTTCTTTTTTCTGGGCGAGCTTGGCTTTGACCAGCTCTTCGTTATAGCCTGTGGCTTCTCTTTCGATAATCTGAATTGCACCTGTCGGACATCCCGGCAGGCAGTCACCAAGCCCGTCACAATATGCATCACTGACCAAAATGGCTTTGCCATTAATCAGCTGCAGCGCACCTTCATGACAGGCGTTTACACATAACCCGCAGCCGTTGCATTTTTCCTGATCGATTTCTATAATCTTTCTGATCATATTTATCACCTTTTCCTTGATCTTCGTCATTTTGATATCTCTACTATAGCGCAATGATCATGGAAAAATCGGTAACCTCCGTTACGACGCATTGGAACAAAATTGATAATACCAAACAAAAAATAAGCAATATGTTTTGTGTCTATTTTTCTTGATTTCTTCGTAGCGGCGGAACCATTCAGGAAATGCTTTTTTGAATTGGACAGGCTTAAAATTGTCTTTCCGGACCAGAATATGTTTCGTGTGTCCTTCGGCGCAGACTTCACCGCTGTCATTAACAACCTTGTAGCCGTATACCGTCCATAAACCCTGATTTTCTTCGACCCAGGTTTTCACGAACACACGATCACCGTAGTGTACCGCTTTTTTATAGGTTACTTCGACTTGATAGACCGGAGCATAATACCCGGCTTCTTCCATATCCAGATAATGATATCCGGCATCTTCGACCAGCTGGCATCTTCCGAGTTCAAACCATTTCAGATAATTGGCGTGGTAGATTACGCCCATCATATCGGTATCGGCATAACTTACCTGGATTTCTTTTGTCGAGATCAAATATGGTTCCATTTCTTACTCCTATTCTCAATTTTTCATATTTGACAGCTAATCATTAGCTATCTGTTATTTACTTTTCTTTTTAGCCTCCAGCATTTCAACCGCCTTGAATCCGATTCCTTTCTAGTTTCCACTTTCTTGGCATTGGTTTCTTGGCATTGGTGATCTCTAAAATTTTTGATTAATCAGTTTGCGGAAAAACAGGAAATATTTTCTTTCGGCTGCGTCATAATCGCTGCCTTATTACAGTCTATTTTAGCAAGAAAACGCATACAGATCAAAATGTTGTGAAAGGATGGTTGGAAAAATGAAACGTCATCGCTGGTTAATACTTCCTCTGGTTTTTGTTTTGATCTTCCAGCTGCCGGTACCGCTTTTGGGCGCTGATACCGTAACGCCTCAGACAGGTTCGGCGGAAACAAAAATCTCCCTGGAACAAGCCCTGCAGATTGTCAAACAAAATTTTGAAATTTCTAAAGAGCTGACCGAGTTCACTTCAAGCTTCAGCAATTATCAGTCCCGTCAGGTTTGGTCGCTGGACTGGAACACTTCCGGCAGCTCCGGCGGTAATTTTTCAGCCCAGGTCGACGCTGTCAGCGGAGAAATTCTGTCCATATATTCCTGGCAGTCTGTCCAGGGCAATCAGGCCTATACACTTCCGCGGATAACCCCGGAACAGGCCAGACAAGTCGCGGAAGCTACTGTCCAAAAATTAACCGGGACGAAATATGCCAAATTGAAATTCCTCGAGAATAAGGCGATTGTTCCGATCAATCTCTATGGCGAGACCATTTACAGCTACAATTGGCAGCGGTTTGAAAACGGCATCCCGTTTCAGGGCAACCTGGTCAGTGTACAGGTGAGTGCTTCGAGCGGCAAGGTCACTGCTTATAACATCATCTGGAATGATTTTAAGATCCCTGAAGTGAATAATATCATCAATGCCGGGCAAGCAACTGAATACTTTAATACCGCTAAACTTTTGGAACTGCAATACTTTCTGGCACCGGCTTATAAGCCATTGACCACAGCACAAAATAGTGAGAAAGTCCAGCTGGTTTATACCCTGAAAAACGGTGGAACAATCGATGCATTCACCGGAAAACCCTTGGTCCTGAACTCCGGTCAATGGCTGTTTACGAATGACCGGGCGCTGGGTGGACTTGGCTCGGCTGAAAGCGCAGCCAAATCCGTTCCTTTAACGCCGCAGGAACAAAAGGAAATCGCCGAAAATGCGAAGCTTTTAACCAGGGAAAAAGCGATTGAGGCCGTCAAGCAGTGGGTAGAAATCCCTTCGAACGTTACGTTGAAAAGCATCAATCTTTACCAGGACTACAGTCTACGCGGCGGAAAGGTATGGTCCTTTGAATGGGGAACCCCAAGCGGGTCCGGAGCCCAAACGATTAATTCCAGGGTCAATGCAGCCAGCGGCGAATTAATCTCTTTCTCTGTTTACTCCTCTTCCGCAAACACCGACGGAAGCCTGAATGCGATTACAAGCGAACAGGCCCAGACCATTGCGCTGGATTTTATCAGAAAAATCCAGCCGGCCAAATCTCAGCAGGTTAAACTCAATACGGACAACACAGCTGATTTCGTCAAATCAGCAGAATTCACCAGCATCACGTTCAACTATGAACGGATCGTCAACGGCATTCTGTTCCCTTCCAATAACATCAGCATTACTGTTGACTTGCAGACGAAGAAAATCACTTCTTATTATCTGAATTGGTGGAATCTCGATTTCCCGCAATTGTCGGAAGCAATGTCTCCAGCCAAAGTCCAGGAAATACTCTTCCAGGCTAGACCTATGCAATTGACCTATGTTCTGTTGTACGATCAAGGAGAAGCCAAGGAAGTCCGGCTTGTCTATCAGCCCTCCTCAGAAAGCAGTCAAACCTCCGGCCTGATAGATGCCAGAACCGGATCATTTTTGGATTTCCAGGGAAATTCCTTAAAAGATCAGCCTCAGACTCATATCTTCACAGATATTGCCGGAAACACTGCGGAAAAAGAAATCACCGTGCTGGGGATGGCTGGATTATTCGGTGAATACGGAAGCCAGTTCCGGCCGACCGAAAATATCACTGCCAGTGCCTTCCTGCGGGCTCTTTACACAATAAAAAACGGCTCGGAGAACAATCTTCCCGATACCGATGTCATAAAAAAAGCTAAAGAAGAAGGATGGATTCAGGATAACCTGGCCCCGTCCCAAATCGTTACCAAAGAACTGTGCAGCCAAATCATCGTCCGCTTCCTCGGGCTCGAAAAGATTGCCGCGCTGAACCCAATGTTCCAGACTTCCTTCGATGATGTCCCGGTTGAAGAGCGCGGATACGCTTCACTCGCCACGGGTCTCGGCATTCTGAAAGCGGACAACAACAAATTTTATCCGCTTCAGCCTATGACCCGCGCTGATACAGCTTACGCCCTGATCAGAGCGTTTGAAACCGGGTTCAAATCTTAATTTCGTACAAAATTGTAAGGAAATCCCTACAAGGCCCACAGGCAAGACTAAGACTAATAATAAACAGTGAAAATGTAGCCGAGCGCTATCCCAAGAACGGCCAGTGTGAATCCACCAAATCTGAATCCTGTTTTAATTAGCGGGATTCTTTTTTGATTTCTGACTAAAAAATCTTCATTTTCTTTTTTCAGTACTTCCATCATTTTTTTCGGCTGCATAAAAGCAAAGAAGCCAAGGATTACATACGCGCCGAATCCCGCATAGACAAGGATGTCCAGATCCACATTGCAGCCAACTAAGAATGCTATCAAACTCAATATAACCAAAGTTAAGAAAACTTTCTCAAATAGGGTTGTCGATCTTTCAAAAAGAGGTTTCACCTTTATTATCCCACCTGCTGCAGTTGTATTGTATAAGTACTCATCTATTATAAAACAAGTCCGCGGGAAATTGTGCAGGTAAATAAAGACAATCCCATGCTTGCTTTCAGCGTCTGTTCATCGCATAATAATAGTTAAGACAAACAGTACGTTTCCATCTTTCTAAAAACAAGCTTACCGGGGTGATCGTATGAAAATTGATGCTCAAAATGAACTGCTGCAGCTGCAGCTTCAAAATATGGTCCAGGCCCTGGAAGGCACTTCTGAAAACTCCGAAGCTTTTCAGATGGTTTATAAAATGCTGTTGGAGACCATGCAGCAAGACAGCAATGTCACATCGGATCTGTCAAGTCAGATGGATCAAACGGATCCTTCCAACACGTCTGACCAGATGCAAATGCTCTATCTCTATAACCTTATCAATCTGCAGAATTCACTGCTCAACACAGGAGACGGAACCGAAAGCCTGACCAGAACCGGGGACTTCCTAGGAACAAATAACATGCCCTCATCCGGGCAGATATACAACAGTGCTTACAGTGCTTACAACATGAATAACATGAACAACACGAATAATACAGACAGCTCTTTCGACGCGTCTTCGATTGATGCTTCAATTAAAGCTGCGATTACGGGAGCTTCGGAAAAATACGGTGTGGAAAAATCTTTGATCTCAGCCGTCATTCGTCAGGAATCATCCTTTAACCCGAACGCGGTCTCTTCAGCAGGCGCAATCGGGCTCATGCAGATGATGCCGGCAACAGCCTCAGGGCTGGGCGTAACCGACCCCTTTAATATTGAACAGAATGTTGACGGTGGAACGCGTTATTTACGGCAGCTGATCGACCGTTACGGATCTACGGAGATGGCTCTGGCTGCCTATAATGCTGGATCAGGAACAATCCGGGCCAGAGGCGTCCAGGGGCTGGAGGATCTTGTGAAAATGCCTGCCGAAACAAGAAATTTTGTTCAAAACGTTATGAGTTACTACACAGGTAGAAGCGCCTAAGAGAAGCGGGACATCTCAGCTTTTTCTAATATCAGCAGGCTTTACCTTTGGTGGAATCAATTCCTGCCAAACTGTTCGGCTTCGAGGACCGTGGGGCATCGAACCCGGCGTCCGGGTAAGGTAACAATTATTTGAACAAAGAAACATACCAAAAGAACGTATTGAAAGAGGCTGCCACTTATTCTGGCAGCCCCTAAATCTTTATTCAAACAAATTGAAAAATGAAGCGATCTTGACATTCTCAATTGATAGTATCCAAGGCAAAGATAAAGGTTACTTATCTCCTTCTTCGGGTACAATGCATAGGAATGAAAATTCTTTCCCGGAGTCATTCTGAAATTGATGGAGCGCACCTCCGGGAACATAGGCATACGCGCCTTCCTTCAGGGCATAATCATGACCGTCTAAATGCAGTGTACCTTCGCCTGAAGCAATATAATTAATATGGGGCCAATCATGCGTATGTCTGGGTGTAAAGCCCCCTGGTTCAAGCGTAAAGAGCCGCATCGTCCAGCCCTCCCAGCCTTCTTTGGGAGATACCAGTACTTTTTTGATGGCACCCTGTATTCCTGCTCCCTGCATAGGGACCCCTGCCAATTCGTTCACATGTCCGACGATCATCGTTTCGCCTCCGATCTGATTTCTCTGTTTTATTAACTGAATATCGAGTTTACTCCGGTGATCGACTTATCGGGTTAGTCTGGGGTAATTAAGAATTAATGGATCCCTGAAACAACTTGATATTCAGTTTTATTATTTATTTTATTATTTTTACCTGTCTTGTTTATCCAACGGATAGTTTCCGAGCATCTGGAAGTAAGCGCTTTCTTTCTCGATCCCCTCAACGGCTTTCTTGACCACACGATTATTCAGATTACCCTCGAAATCAATATAGAAGAGATATTCCCAGGTCTTATCCGTCATCGGACGAGATTCAATCTTCATCATATTCAGCCCATTGCGGGCAAAATGACTGAGAACCCTGTACAATGAACCGGGTTCATGGGAAATGGCGACAACGAGACTGATCTTGTTACACGCACTTCTAAGCTCAGGTTTTCTGCCGATAATGATAAACCGGGTAAAGTTCGCCGGGTTATTATTGATTTTTTCAGCCAGAATGTCCAGACCATAGAGCTCTGCCGCTCGCCTGCTTGCAATGGATGCCAGGGCTTTCGAACCTGCATCGGCGACTTTCTTGGCACTTACCGCGGTATTGCTGCAGGTCGCCTGGCTCCATTCGGGATGTTTTCTTAAAAAATTACTGGACTGCTGAAAACCCTGGGTATGGGAGCATACTTCCCTGATATCTTCGAGTTTTGTTCCTTTAACCGCCAACAGGTTATGATCGATCTGGATACATTTTTCACCAACGATATAAAAGCCGAACCGGCAAAGCAGGTCGTAGACGTCGGCAATACCGCCGGTAAAAGAATTCTCCAGCGGAAGAACCCCGTAATCAATCTCTTCTGCAGCCAACGCCTGAAACACATCTTCAAAGTTCACATAATTCTTGGTATTCTTGCCTTCCCCGAAATATTCCTTAAGCGCCTGCTCACTATAGGAACCCGGAATTCCTTGAAACCCGATCACATTTCCGGAAACACATTTTCCCGGTTCTTCAATTTTCGACTCCTCTTCAATTTCCGGAATGACCTGCCAGGAACCTGTTTCTGGCCTGAAAAAGCGTTCGGCCTGAACACCTTTGCTAATACTCATGACGGCTTTGAGGAATTCTTCTGCTGTCTTAGCCAGATCCTTGTTTTTGACCTGCTCAATTTTTTGCAGGACTTTATTCTCCCTGGATTCATCCAAAATATTGATGCTGTTCAAAATCTTATATTCGGCTACCTCAATGACGGTCTCCATTCTTGCTTCAAAAAGGCGAAGCAGCTCGGTATCGATTTCATCTATCTTAGACCTGAGGTCCTGCAGTCTCCGATTTTCTAGTTCATCCACGTTACCCCATCCTTTTCTATCATCAAGTCCAATAAGGCCAGTGCAGCGGCGCTTTCTACCACAGGAACCGCCCGGGGGACGATGCAAGGGTCGTGTCTCCCCTGAACCGTAATTTGCGTCTCTTCCCTGGAGGCCATATTCACCGTCTGCTGCACTTTGCCAATCGAAGGTGTCGGTTTCACGGCAGCCCGGAATAGCAAAGGCATTCCATTCGTGATCCCTCCAAGAATTCCGCCATTGTGATTGGAAAGCGTCACTACTTTATCATCTGCGAGAGCATACGGATCATTGGCTTCGGATCCTTTCATCTGCGTAATTGCAAACCCAGTACCGAATTCGACTCCCTTCACCGCCGGAACAGCAAACAGCAGATGGGCAATTTTACTTTCAGCTGAGTCAAAGAATGGTGACCCCAAACCGGCGGGCAAACCGACTACGGCAGTTTCAATCACACCGCCGACAGAGTCCTCTTTAGCTTTGGCCTGGAGAATCTCCTGTTTCATCCGAATACCCGCTTCTTCCGATAGAATCGGGAATTCCTGCTCTGTCAGTTTCCAAAGCAACCCTGAATCAATTCGGAGGCTATCAAAATGATCCTCTCTTATACCGCCAATATTTAAAATATGGCTGCCGATCATAATACCCTTCTTCTCCAGGACTTGCTTGGCAATCGCGCCAGCCAATACCAGCGGCGCTGTAAGTCTGCCTGAAAAATGCCCTCCGCCCCGGTAGTCGTTGAAGCCTCTGTGTTTTACCATCGCGGTATAATCCGCATGGCCGGGCCGCACCGTGTCTTTCAATTCGGAATAATCCCCGGAGTGCTGGTCTTTATTCCAGATCACACAGCAGAGTGGGGCTCCAGTCGTAGTTCCTTTAAAGAAACCACTCAGGATTTCAAATTCGTCTTTTTCCTTTCGCGGGGTTGAAAGCGGATTCTTCCCTGGTGCCCTTCTGGCCAGTTCCCGGCCGATGAAGGGCAAATCAAGCTTTAGTCCCGCCGGTAGACCATCAAGTACGATCCCGATGCATTTTCCGTGTGATTCCCCAAACAACGATAGTTTAAGGTATTCACCCCATGTTCCACTCATCAGCTCTACCTCCCAATTTGCAAAAATCCTGCCAGAAATGCGGATATGATTTTTTTACGGCTTCGGCTCCGGTTAGAAACACAGGTTCTGTACACCTGATGGAGGCCACAGCCATGGCCATCGCGATCCGGTGATCGTTCCAACTGTCGACGGTTCCGCCATGCAGGGTTTCTACCCCTTCGATGAGGAGCCCTTCCTGCAGCTCCTGAATCCTGGCCCCAAGTTTGTTCAGCTCTGATGCCGTTGCTTTGAGTCTGTCCGATTCTTTGATCCGGAGTCTTCCGGCATTAATGATTCTGGTTGTTCCTTTGCTTAAAGAAGCCAGGACTGCAAGTACAGGGACCAGATCCGGACACTGCCCGGCATCGATCACTGTTCCCACAGTCTGGGCGCTCAGGACTCCCAAACTATCATCCGTCCAAACAATTCGGGCACCCATCGCCAACATAATATCGAGGATCATCCTATCCCCCTGCAAGGATTGAGCGTTGATATCTAGACATTTCAGACCGGACCCCAGTGTCCCTGCCACCAGCCAGAACGCGGCCTGGGAGTAGTCTCCTTCAATGCGGCAATTAATTGCCTTATACCGCTGCTTTCCTGGAATAAAAAATTCCCGGTATGCGTTGTTTTGTACGGTTATTCCCGACTTTTCCAGCGCATCGATGGTCAGGTCAACATAACCGCGGGATTCCAGTTCCGTTGTAATGACAATTCTGGAATCTCCGTCCAAGAGCGGCAGTAAAAACATAAGTCCTGTAATAAATTGAGAACTGACATTGCCTTTCAGTTTATACTCACCCGGTGAAAACCTCCCTTTGATCGTCAAGGGCAAATAACCGTTCCGGGTCTGATATTCGATTCCGTGCAGTTGGAACAGCTCATAATATGCGTCCAGCGGGCGCTCCACCAGCTTGCCGGCACCGGTAAAGGTCACCGGGCCTCCTGTCAGTGTGGCCAGCGGTATCAGAAATCTCAGCGTAGATCCGGATTCCCGGCAGTTGATTGTTTCCTGCGCGATTTGAAGCTTCGGGTTCCCTTCCAGCCAAAGCGCGCCTGGTTCACCAGGGTTCACCGAGACTTCTCCGACGGTTGTACCCAGAGACACCAGCCCGTCCAAGGTTGCAGAAATATCTTCAGAGAAGACAAGATTGTCAATGCTGCTGATTCCTTCAGCCAGCGCGGCGCATATCACTGCCCGGTGACTGATGCTTTTAGAAGGAGGTATCCTGATCTCCCCTGTTAAGGTTGAAGGTTGCAAGCGTAAGCACGTCAAGAAAATCTCTCCTTAAAACTTTTCTCTGCCCCGGCCGGCATTCTCAAGCATTTCTTTCAGCGAATTCTGGTCTTTTTCCGCGATCGCTGTCCTGATCAGCCGAACGTTTTCGGTGAACACGTCAATCTGTTCTAAAATATTGTCTTTATTCTCAAGTAAAAGTTCACTCCAGAGCTCGGCATTCATTCTCGCCACCCGTGTTGCATCGCGGAAGCTGCCTCCGACAAAGCTGCCGGTATCCTCGGAGCCGGAACTGTTCATCAGGGCGGCCGCAATGACATGAGGAAGCTGGCTTGTCAGCGCAATTATTTCGTCATGTTTATGCGGTTCCATTCGGATTGGCTGTCTGCAGCCGAGACCAAGAATCAACCTTTCCACCAGTCTCAAGCTTTCATTCTTCGTCCCGTCGATTGGGGTAATCAGATAGTTGGCCCCCCGGAAAATCTCTTCAGAAGCATAGGCAAATCCGCTGGATTCTTTGCCAGCCAGCGGATGTCCCCCGACGAAGCTCAAATCTTCCCTTAAGACTGAACTAATCTCCTGAACGACTTGTTCTTTGAGTCCTGCCGTATCTGTAATCAGGGCACCGTTTTTAAAATAGGCCAGATTGTCTTTCACAAACTGAACGGCAAGCTCCGGATAGATGCAGATCACAACAATATCCGAGCTTTGCAGCGGAATGCTTGCCTCCGTGAATCCTTTGCTGATCACACCCGTTTTTTCTACCTGTTCCAGTACGCTGCTGTTAACATCGACTGCCCAGATTCTCTTTGGTTTTAGTTTATTCAAAGCCATGGCGAATGATCCGCCAATAAGTCCCAGACCTACCACCGTAATTTCCATGCTACCAAAGTCCGGTTCTTCCAAGAAATCCACCTCCAGGGATCATCTCATTAATTAAATAATCTTGTTCTGTATAACCGCCAGCTGTCTCAGCGAGTCCATTAAAGCCTGAAATTTCTCCGGTTTAATAGACTGCTGCCCGTCGCATTTGGCATTGGCCGGGTCGTTGTGCACTTCGATCATGACACCGTCGGCACCTACGACCATCGCTGCTTTAGCCATCGGTTCGACAAGCCACCAGAGCCCTGCCGCGTGGCTTGGATCAACAATGACCGGAAGGTGACTCAGTTTCTTGATCACCGGCACAGCAGTCAGGTCAAGCGTATTCCGGGTGTAATTTTCAAAAGTACGGATGCCTCTTTCACAGAAAATAACATTCTCGTTGCCATGCGCCAGAATATACTCCGCAGCGAGTAATAATTCCTCAATCGTCGAGGATAACCCTCTTTTTAGGATCACCGGTTTTTGGATTTTTCCGACTTCTTTTAAGAGTTCAAAGTTCTGCATATTGCGGGCGCCGATCTGAATAATATCCACGTCTTCAACGAATCTCTCCAGATATTCGGTTGACATTAACTCCGATACAATCGGCAGTCCTGTCTTGGTTCTGGCTATTTTCAGAAGTTCCAGACCATCTTCTCTTAAACCCTGAAAGCTGTACGGTGAGGAACGCGGCTTAAAAGCGCCACCTCTTAAAAAAGCAGCCCCGGATTTTTTGACCGCTTCGGCAATGCCGACGATTTGCGTTTCACTTTCTACCGAACATGGTCCGGCAATCACAGCAAAGGTGTCGCCGCCGATTTTTCTGTCCCCGACACTGATGACCGTATCTTCCGGGTGGAATAAACGGTTAACCTTTTTAAAAGGCTCCTGAACATGAATGACTTTTTCAACATAATCATTTGCATGCAGCGTGTCCGGGTCAATGCTGCTGGTATTCCCGATCAATCCAAGAATATGGTAGTTCACGCCTAAAGACTCATGAACCTCACATCCCAGGTCCAATATCTTCTGTTTCATTTTCGTGATCTCCTCTGGTGGCGTCTTTGGCCTCATTACAATAATCATTTTCCCTACCTCCTAAACTGTCCTACTTACTTACATGATACTACGCAAGCTTGAATAAAAACAGAAGGCTCATTATTTCTAATGAGCCTTCTTTAACGGTATCGCAATTCGTATTCGGGTTCCTCTCGACCGGGATCAGGCCGCAAGGCATTTTTCCGGATGCTCATTAGTGAAGAGAGAAAGTATTCGATTGTAGAACAACCAAAAATAACCGGTGCTAAAATAAAAGTAATAATAGCACTGGCTAAAGCTTCTAAACGTAAAGCTATTGATTTGTTCTAGCATTCTCTTACCGTTAAGCATTTTCATTCTCCCAAAAGGTACTTTTGAGTTTTGTTCATTATACCGTATAGATTCTTTGGCTGTCAAACAAAAGTTATTGTATACCTTTCTTTTTCTGCATTAGCTTTACTTGTAAATAAGGACATTGAAAATAAGTCCGCCAAACTTGCTTTTTTATTTAGGGAGCCAGAAAATAACGCCTCTCTATAGGCATTTCGCAATTCATCCATTTTTTCAAATATATAACATGTTTTAGGAGGAAATATACATTTTGTGGCGAAATTTACATAAAATTGGTTAAGCTGGAAGTTTCCCATGTCAAACTATCTTAACAAAGAACACCGCAGATGACTTGTGTTTAAAAAGGGGGTTTTCTCGATGAACTACGAGAGTATTGCTAATTTGGTTCATGATTGTGTTAGAAATCCCAAGATGTTGTTGGCACAAAACAGCCAACAAGGTAACAAGGTTAAGTCAAATGAGTTCACTGCTGTACAAAAAGTTTTATCCGGTTACAGAGTTTCTGGAGGCGCTGCTCTTATCACTGCATCTCCAATGGAGAGTTGGATGTAAAATTTAAACTTATCACTTTCAGCTTAAATCAAATTGTCTTTCATATAAACATAGACTATACTGCCAGGCACGACCGTAAAGAAATGCCTGGTAGTATACATAATAAGGGAAGTGTTTCGTGAATATGAATATTTTATTTGGAAAGATTTATAAAAAAAAAGTTTATTATTTAGCCAGTGCAATATTTATTTTTATAGGGATAGTCTACTTCTTTTCCTGTTCACAGCGCCCTTTTATTGGTTTAGATATTAATAACTCTGACGGTCACTGGTATGTGGTTACTGCCAATCAGAACGGAGAAGGGTATAAATCGGGTATCCGGTTCGGTGATCAGATCTTCAAAATCAATTCGGAGGATGCAGGAAATTATCATATCTTAAGAAAATGGGGGCGGGCCGAAGGAGCTAACAGTATTAGTTTTTCTGCTAAAGAAAATACAACAGAACAGACTATTACTATAGAAAATCCACCTGCTTTACAAAGGATGTTAGCTATACTTCCATATTTCTTACTTGGGTTCATTTTCTGGTTCCTGGGATTTATAGCCTGGTTGAAACGTCCATCTTTAGTACAGGCCCGCGCTTTATTTTGGTTAAATTATTTCCTTGGTTTAGCAATACTTCTGGCTCAAGCTTCCAGCCGTGGTTTGTTTCTAGGTAAAGAATTGGAGTACATAACTTTTTTGCTAACCGCAGTGGCTTTAATTTATTTCTTCTCGATTTTCCCGTTAGATAAAGAAAATAAAATCAATAAAGTAAGCTGCCAAATTGTAACCGCTCTTGCCGCAGTATTTTTTATATTACTAACTCAACTTTCCCACCCTGTCGGGTAGGTTGAAACCTTGAAAGTCTTTGAAAGTATGGTTAAATACAACAAGGAAACCACCAAATCTGGTATAATGAGAATAACCACAAACCCAATAATACCAGTACTTTGGAGGTTTCCTATGACCAGTATTATACCAGATTTGACGAGTAACGAAAATGCTGTTTCCTCACGAATCGATCAATATTTTATCCAGAATTCATTTTCCAAGCTCCTTAAACGTTGCAATTTTTATAAAGAATCAGGAATTCCGTGTGTGACTATTTTAAAAGAACTTTTCACCCTTGTTTTTACCGGAAAGAATCTCTTTAGAACACTTGAAATGAAACCCGAAGAATTATCTTTCCGTAAAAATACAGCCTATCGCTTCTTAAACTCCGGTCATTATAATTGGTCAAAACTCCTGTTGTTACTAGCATCTAAGGTCATTGATTTTGTTAATGGTTTGACCAGTGATGATCGGAAATCGGTACTCATTGTTGATGATTCTCTTTACAGCAGAAGTCGAAGTAAGAAAGTTGAACTGATGACTCGGGTCTTTGACCACACAACCCATAAATTTGTGAAAGGCTTTCGAATGCTGACTTTGGGCTGGTCCGATGGAAACACATTTCTGCCTATTGGTTTTTCACTCTTAAGTTCCCAGAAACCGGAGAAGATCTTGAATCCGGCCAAGCCTTTGGATAAGCGAACGATTGCTTACAAAAGAAGAACCGAGGCGATGGGGAGTACAACCGATGCTTTGATTAATCTTCTCCACTGTGCTGCTCATATTCCAGCTAAGTACGTTCTTTTTGACAGCTGGTTTGCCCATCCTAAGACGATCTTAAGGGTCAAACAAGAAAAGCGCGATGTTATTTGCATGTTGAAGATTACAGAGAAAATTCATTACCACTATAACGGAAAATGGCAGCCCCTTCAGGAACTTCGTAAATTGGCAGGTGATATTGCTGATGCTAAAACAGGGATCATCGGTTCAATAACAGTTCAAATACGTGAGACCAAAAATATTCAAGACTTAACCGATGTGAAAATTGTTTTTGTTCAGGACAGGCGATCGAAAAACTGGCTGGCCCTCCTGAGTACGGACTTGGAGCTATCTGAAGAAGAAATTGTCCGTATTTACGGCAAACGCTGGGACATAGAAGTTTTCTTCAAAGTATGCAAGTCGTATTTGGCTCTGGCTAAAGAATACCAAGGACGAAACTATGATGCTCAGGTAGCCGCAACATCCATCGTATTTCTAAGGAAACACTGATTAAATCGCCCCCCGGACAAAAAAATGGTAAAATTAAAGAAAACAGTAACAGGTGGTAAAAATGGGGCAACAAACCTTTTCGGATATAGAATACTCAAACCGACGGAAGAAAACGAAACGAGAAGAATTTCTTGAAATAATGAACGAGATCATCCCCTGGGACGAATGGGTGGCGCTTATACAGCCGCACTATTTTGACGGTAAGCGCGGTCGTCCACCGCTCGGGATTGAAAAAATGCTGAGAATGTATCTGCTGCAGATATGGTTTAGCCTTTCTGACGAAGGTGTAGAGGATGCCATTTACGACAGTTACGCCATGCGAAAATTTATGGGAATAGACTTCATACATGAGCAGGCGCCGGATGCGACCACCCTGCTCAAATTCCGTCATTTGATTGAGGAAAGCGGCTTAGGGAAGGCATTCTTTGAGGCGATCAACCGTTGTTTGGAACAGTGCGGACATATCATGAAAGGTGGAACCATTGTTGACGCCACACTGATCAGCGCGCCATCCTCAACGAAGAACGCAAGCGGTAGCCGCGATCCGGAGATGCACCAAACAAAGAAGGGTAATCAGTGGTATTTCGGCATGAAATGCCATATCGGTGTGGACGCAGGGACCGGTTATATTCATGGTATAGCGGCAACAGGCGCAAATGTGCATGACATAGCCGAAGCGTCAAAGCTAATGAGGCCGGAAGACGAGGTTTTCTACGGTGACGCCGGATATTTGGGACTAAATAAACGACCGGAAATCACAGAGGACCCTCACAAATCACAAATTGATTACCGTATCGCTGAGCGTCCCGGAAAGAAACGCAGCATGGACAATGGCCCTGCACGGGATTTTTATTGCCATATAGAGTTTCGGAAAGCGTCTGTCCGAGCCAAAGTGGAGCACGCCTTTCATATCATTAAGAACATATTTGGCTTCAAAAAGGTTTGTTATAGAGGAATTGCCAAGAATCTGAATAGACTGTATATGCTGGCCGCCAGCGCAAACCTGCTGATGTGCGCCCGAAGCGGCGGCTGGCGAAGCCAATGCGCGTAATCCGGGGATAAGTACGCCTTTTTTCGAGAATTACTCGGAAAAGGCAGCTGAAATCGGCGGCGATAGGGCCGCTAACTTGGGATTATCCCACTTTATTATTTATTGGGATGATAAAAAACGTTATTAATCAGTGGTTCCCTAAGATACATTATGTTAGCAGTTGAAAGCAGAAATACTCAGGATGATAGGACAATTGGAGAACTATTTTACTATTACAGTGATGAAATGGAAGATCTCAAACTTTCTCAAGCATTAGTATTGTTAATCGACACTCTCAGGCGTGTTCTAAGCAATTTTCCTGTCATAAGCCAGGAATTAGCCAATATGATTATGGATACTTTTCTTAGCACTATTCCACGGTCTTTCAAAGAACGATTGTTGTTTGCAACCTGATGTGTCAGAAAAATCATGGCTTTAACCATTATTTAATGGTGGGAAAGTTGAGTTACTAATTATACATTCCATAGGCTTTTTCAGCCTCTCAAATTTGTTAGTTAAACTAGCATTATTTACGATGATTATTAGTATCTCATTTGCTGTGGTTAATCTGATAATATTAAAATTGTCAAAAGATCAAGCAGCGAAAAATGAAGCAAATATTATCCTATTAGGGTTACTAATTGGCTTCTTGCCCTTTTTTCTTTTTATTGCGCTTCCTACTCTTTGTAATTCTAAACAATGGGTTTATACGTTTATGAATTCATTTTTTCCTGAGTTATTTATTGCAGTTGTACCCTTCTCTCTCTACTATGTAGTTGTTAATAAATATCTGCCGGATTACCGCCGAATCTACGAAGGGTTCATCTCTCAAATTCTCTCGTCAGTGTGTCTTAGCTTTATCTTGTTATTAACCCTTTACTTATTAAAAATTGTGCCTTCTATTACATTTGAAGTATATATAGAATTGTTTTTCTCAATTTATATCTTGATTGCTTGTTACCATTATCTCCAAGTTATTTTAAGTAAATTGTTTAAAAAATCCGGTTTTCTTCAGGAAAAAAAGAGCTTTAAACAAAGGATTGAGGAATTAAATGAGAACCTGACCTCGCTTATTGCCAATGACCAAATACTCATAGAAATGACCCAAAATCTTGAAATCGACGGGATTTTCCTTATTACTGATAATGTCCAGTTTAATAATCTAAATAAAGCTGTTGGCCGTTTCCAAGAAAATCTTGATGAACGTAAAATATTGGAAGAATATTTTAACAACCATAACAAACTTGATATGGAGACAAAAGTACTTCCAGATGATTTTCCTGCTGAAGTTTTTGTTCCTTTTTCGTCTAATAATTCAGTATGCGGCGTTTTTTTCGGCCACCGTTTTTCAAAAATAAAATTTATACAGTCAGAATTATCTTTTCTCACGCTTCTTGCCGGTCAACTGGTTTATCAATTGCTGATATTAATTGTGATCAATGGCCTTAATAAAGAATTAATTGTGTTAAATGAACGTATAAACGATACGAAAACAATAAGCGAAACAGAAATAGAAAATACTATTCCCCCAAATTTTGTCTATTCACTTTTTGCTAATATGAATAATCAAGATCGTCTAATACCTAAATTATTAGCCGGTCCGTACCACTATGTTCTCGATCAATACAGCTGGCTGGACTACTTGCAAAGAAAGAATTTACCGGAAAGTATAAAGCAGCAAACCATGCTGAAAATTGGGGAAATCGACCAAGATATTAAGCTGGGGATTTTAGCAAAAATTGATAAGCGCAACCCTCCGCTGTTAGATAGTTCAGGGCTATTGCCAACTATTGAATTGTGGATTCAGGATTTCATGCGTGAAGAATTGGCTTTAATCATTCTCAATACTTTTGGGATAGAAAATAGCAATCGTTTTGATAAGCAAATTGAAACTGTAGCCTTTCGCTTTATCGAAAAAGGAATCGTTAACGCCCTGCGGTATTCAGAGTCCCATGTATTTAAAGTTGATATTATTCTCATAAAGAATATTTTGGAGATCATAATCAGCGATAATGGTAAAGGATTTGATGTAAATGAACTGGAAACTTGGCTTATTTCCGGTGCTCATTCGGGTTTGGCTGTCATGAAGCAACGTATTGAAAGTGTTGGCGGACAATTGAAAATTACTTCACAAATAAATAAAGGGACAACACTAAAAGCAATTTTTCAAGTATGAGGGCTGTTTATAATCAGGGCCATTCCGGTTAACGCCATCCCCTGGTATAGGCTTCGTTACAGTCGGAACAGATAATTTTTCCTCCGACAAGATGTGCTTTGACTTCTGCAAATGGCTCCCCGCATTGAGAGCATACGACTGTCTGAAAAATTCTGGCCGGTTCAATTCGGGGCATGGCTACTTCGGTAACCGTAAATAGTTCAGCTGCAGGTGCGGCCAGGAATTTTTCAATTCTTTCCTTCTGCAGGCTCCCCCAAACAATCTTTTCCTGTTCACTGGCCGTACCTGCCGATATTTTTGCCTTCAATTCCGTGTATTGTTCATCATCGGGTTTGTTGCCGCGTTTTCTTAAAATCCTAACCGCTTTACCGGATTTGCGGTTGGCCAGCGTGACCGCCTGTTTGCCGGAATCCTTATAAATCAGATTACCCTTTCCGAGCGTACAGCCGGTAAGTACCTGGATCGCATCGACACCGCAGGCATCGTTTTCGACGACCGCAAACAGTTCTTCATCAGCCGCCCTCACTACACCAAGCGCATCGAGTCCGATAAACGCCTGTCTGAAGCCAATTGCAAGCCCCATGCATTCGTGTCCATGAAATTCAGCACATTTCTCCCAAGGTGTTTTTTCTCTGCACATGATTGGTCAGTCCTTTCTTAAATAACGCGGTAAGCTCATTTTAACTTCTTATTGAGGCAGCGCAAATTGAGATAATAATCTATTTTTGGGGATAGTCTGTGGGCCACAATACTGCTTCCCGGCCATTGTGCCATCCATGGTACAAAAGGCCGCGCTGCGCACTCCATGCTCCGCTTACAGCAGAACTGTGTCCCCCAGACTGATCATAAGGTTACTTCTGTAAGTCTGCAAGTCTGCATGCCATAGTTAGCTCATTATCTATGTGGTTACTTTAAGAACTTTTTTGCTAGAATGGTCATCGTAGATCCTATCTTGTTGAAACTTTCCAGACAAATGTCCCGGCAAAGAATAGGGCAAGTACCAGAACAATGGTAGCGCCTGTTGCGGTTCCCCAAAAGTACGACAGGATGAGTCCTGCCAGACCGGAAATCAAGGCGATGATCACGGCAAGGACATGGTACTGCCTCGTATTTGCCGCGATATTCCGGGAAGCAGCAGCTGGCAGTACAAGCAGGGAACTGATAATCAGAATGCCTACCCAACGAATCGCGAACGTTACCACAACGGCGACCACGATGGCAAATACAAATTCATAAAAGCGGACATGAATTCCCCGGCTTTTGGCCAGGGATTGATTGACACTTACCAACAGCAGCTTGTTGAACCAGCCTGCCCAAAACACCAGCACCAGCACAAAAATCAGGGCTAAAATTCCCAGCTCTGAAGGGGTTATGCTTAACAGATCCCCGATCAAATACCCGGAGTACTTGCTAAAGCCGCCGTTGCGTGACAGGAGCACGATACCCAATGCAACTGCCGTTGAGGAAAATACGCCGATGATCGTATCCGTCGATGCCGTATTGGCATTTTTAACACTAATTACCGCAACCGCAAACAACACCGAAAAAACCAGCAGAGCCCAAAAAGGGCTTTGGATCCCGAGTACAACTCCCGCCGCAACGCCTGTCAATGCCGAATGCCCCAACGCATCTGAGAAAAAGGCCATCCGGTTATTCACGATCATTGTGCCGAGGATACCTAGAATGGGCGTCACCAAAAGAACAGCCAGCAGGGCGTTCTTCATGAAATCATATTCCAGCCAGGCCAGAGGAAGCAAGGCATCCAGCAGTCTATACCATTGTTCGATCATTGGTTTGTTCTTCCTCTTTTCTTTTGGATTCAGCGTTTCCTTTGGTCCACCCCATACCAAATGTTTTAATCACTTTCTCGTTGGCGAAGATTTCCGCAGCGGTTCCACAGCATTCGATGGTCGCATGGTTCAGCAGTATCACGCGGTCTGCATATTTGGCCACGAGATTCAGATCATGCGAAACAAGAATAATCGACAAGTCATAGTCCTGACGCAGCCTGGAGACAATATCATAGAACAGTTCCAACCCTTTCTGGTCGATACCCGACACCGGTTCATCAAGAAACAAGAGATTTGGGACGGGGTCAAGCGCCAGCGCAAGCAATACTCTTTGCAACTCCCCTCCGGATAGCGCACCCAGTCTTCTGTTAAGCAGATGTTCAGCCTGCACAAGCGTTAAATTCTTTTGAACGCGTTTTTTTGTTTTTTGAGAAGAACCGAGCCAGACGGGAAAACGGTTGTAAGTCGCTGTAAACAAGTCCAGCACAGTGACCGGCGAACTGTTGTCAAAATCAAGTTTCTGCGGGACATAGCCGATGAGCGGACGGCCCTTTTGGTTATCTTTAGGATCAAGAAATTCAATCGTTCCCGTGTGTGGAATTTCACCGAGGATAGCTTTAAACAAGGTTGTCTTACCAGCTCCGTTCGGTCCGATCACCGCAGTCAAATCGCCGCAGTATATTTCCAGATTGATATCCCGCAGTATTTCTTTGTTATTCAGCGTTACCCCGAGGTGGTTGATCCTCGTACGGCATAAGCCGCATCCGCATTCTTCATATAATTCATGATTGCAGCATTTGTTTTTCATCGGAGAGCCTCCTGCAGCGTCTGCAGATTTTTATCCATCAGATCAATGTAAGCATCCATTTCCAAAGGGCCTGTGACGATTGGGTCAAGGTAATAGACCCGGGCACCTGTTTCATTCGCAATTGTCTCTGCTGTATCCGCAGAATACTGAGGCTCGGCGAACAAAGCCTTAACTTTTAATACTTTGATTCTCTCGATCGTTTCAGCCAGTTCTATTGGGCTGGGTTCTGATCCGGGCTCCCGCTCAATCACAGCTGCCACATTCAAATGGAATTCTTCGGCAAAGTACGGGAATGCCTCATGAAAAGTCACGATATCCCGGTTCTTTACCCCATCCAGGGCCTGGTGCATTTTATTTTTTTCCTGTTCGAGCTTTGCAATATATTCTGCAGTATTTTCCTGATATTTTTCAGCATTTTCGGGATCAAGGACCGCCAGCTGATCGCCGATGTTCTGAACCTGTCTGATCGCTTTAGATATACTCAGCCACACATGCGGATTTCTCCCTGTTTCATCCTGAATCAGGGTAATCCCTTCACTGGCGTCGATGATCTTCAAATCCGGTATCTGCCCTGTAACCTTAGCGAGGAATGATTCCATTCCCGCGCCGTTGATCACCAGAACCTTGGCATCTTCCAGGCTTTTCAGATCTTCGGTCGTCAGTGCATAATCGTGGAGACAGCCGGTTGTCGGTTTGGTCATATTGACGACGGTCACATTCGAGATACCCTTTGTGATGTTTAAAGTGAATAGATAGATCGGATAAAACGAAGTCGCAATTTTCAGCGATCCTCGACTGTCATCCGTATTCACCGCGGCGCTCTCCTTCGCACCGCACCCGCTTAAGGTTACCATGATTGCCAGCAAAACCGCGCAAAAAGGTTTCGCCCACTTAAAAAACATTTTTGTCCTATTGGTCCTATTTTTCCTATTCATTGCCGTTTTATCAATCACAGCCGTCTTTGCGGTCTTAGCAGTCATCAGCTAATTTCCCCTATTTTTTTGCAAATGGTTCGCATTTGCATTAATATATAAATCGATTATACTACAAAAGTATGCATTTTATTCCTCTTGATTAGAAATTATTTCAAATATTTTTTGGCAAAGTCATTAATGCTTTGTGAAGCTGTGTAAAAGTATTACAATAGAGTCAGATATATAAGGCTAAAATCATAAAAAATCTTCTGGGAGCGACTGACAAAAACAACCTCATGATCAATTTGGGGGGCACTGTTCCGTTGTACGTAAAAATTTGACTAAAAGGACTGAATTCTTTGCCTGAAAACCAGCAAGACCCATTAAAAGAAATCATGAAAAAAGCAGGGATCAAGAATACCAAGCATAGGAACTTGATATTTGACCTGCTTCAGAATGCAGAAGAACCTCTGACGGCTGAAGAGATTTTTATTTCTCTAAAAGATAAAAGTTCGTCCATTTGCCTTTCTACCGTCTATCGTACGCTGGAAAAGCTGATGTCGGGCAATCTCCTTCTCAAAACGAATATCTCTGATGATGGCAAAGCCAGATATGAACTGAATCACGACAAGCACAAACACTATCTGATTTGTATGAAGTGCAATAAACGGATCTCGATTATGGACTGTCCAATGAAAGAATTTGAAAAGGCCCTGAAAGATCAAGCCAATTTCGATGTGATCCAGCACAAACTGGAAATCTACGGTTACTGTCAAGACTGCAAGATCTCGCCGCAGCCAAAAAGATAAAAATACTTTTTTTTGACTTTTTTCCCTGTCAGCATTTCCAGCGCCCTGGCGTAATAGAGAATCTGCTGGCGGTACCTTTCCAGAATAATGCTGGATCCGCCTTCCGGAATCCGGTCCGTCTTATAGTCAACCAGAACAATCCCGTCTTCTTCCTCAAAATAACAGTCAATAATGCCCTGCAGCAAGACCACTTCCTGCCCGCAGGCACCTGCCGCCATGTCAGAGAATACTTCCCGGCAGGGTATTTCTATATTAAAGCGAACTTCACGGTTTACACTGCCTGAAGCCTTCATTCTGCGTCCGAGCGGGGACTCGAGGAAAAACATTATCTTTTCCGGATCAACGCTTTCAGCCTGCTGCTCTGTGAGCAGTTCTTTTTTGACCATTTCCTGAATCTGATTCGGAATGTCATTGCGCTGAACATCCAGGTGCTGCATGACAAAATGCAGGATCGTTCCGGCTTCTGCCGCACCCAACCCTTTCTTTTCTTCGAGAAACAACGGCTTTTTGATCAGCTGTGGCAGGAGAGCTGATCCGGTTGCAAGCCCCAGCTCCGGCTCTTCCATAAGCTCTACTTCCAGCCGTCTTTTCAGTTCGGTGACAGAGACTTTGGGCGGTATCCGGGTACTGGCAGTGAAGGGATACTCCCAACCAAGCCTTCGCGCAATCTCTTTCTTTACATTTCTGCCGTGAAGCCCATCACTGTCGTTATTATCGATATAATTGATATAATCGTTATTAGCACGATTATCGCTGCTACCGTTATTATCATTATTCACTTCAGTATCGCTGTAATCCTCGGTATTGCCGTGATCTTCGGTCTCCTGACGTAAACCGGTCAGCCATTGGATGAATGTTTCTTCTTCCTGTCCCCAAACAGCCGGTCTGCCAAGAAGCTCATTTTTTGTCCATACGCGGATCTGCCATTCCGACGGGTCGTCAAGCTGACCGTTTCCCAATGCTCCCTCCGTCGCATAGGTATGATGCCCAAGCCAGCCGGTCAGACTGGCAGTGCAGCAACCCCGGTGCTTCATGAGTGCCGGTACAATCCAGTCCAAATATTTTTCTCCTTTATATACTTCATGTGCAGGCAGCTTTTCCGGATCACCTGCAGCAGCTTTGCACCATTTGTTCAACGCCTTCCGGGCATTGGAAACCGCTCCGGAGATAATCAGCTTTTCCCTGGCTCTGGTCAAGGCCACATAGAGAATCCGCATTTCTTCCGACAGGGTCTCCATCCTGATTTGTTCCCGAATTGCATATTTAGGAACAGACGGATACGCTATCCTGAGCCTCGGATCCGCAACGTCAGGACCGAGTCCAAGCTCCTGGTGAAATAAAATGCTCCTGTTCAAATCCTGAAAGTTAAATTTCTTACCGCATCCGGCCAGAATGACGACCGGGAATTCCAGCCCTTTGCTTTTATGAATACTCATGATCCGAACGACATTATCATTTTCACCAAGGATTTTGGCACTGCCAAAATCACCCTGGTTGCTTTTTAGCTTGTCGATGAAATTAATAAAATTGAACAGCCCTTTAAAGCTTGTTCCCTCATATTGTCTGGCCCGTTCAAATAGAATCCGGAGATTGGCCTGACGCTGCACGCCCCCAGGCATCGCTCCGACAATCCCATAATAGCCGGTTTCGGTATAAAGCTGCCAGAGCAGCTTGTCGGCAGACAGATATTGAGCGGTGTCCCGCCATCTGTGAAGGTTGTTCAGGAACATTGCTGCTTTCTTTTTCAGCGCTTCTTTTTCAGATGTTTTGTTCTTCATTTTTTCTGTCTCAGATTTTCCATCCGCGGATTGATCCTGATCTTCCACCAACTGTTTGAGCGCCTCATAGATCGGCACATGCCGTCTGGTAAGCCGCAGCCCGGCGAGCTCATCGGATGAGAAAGCAGCCAGCGGCGATCTCAGAACGGCCAATAACGGAATATCCTGCAACGGATTATCAATGATCTGGAGCAGTGACAGGATCACCTGTACCTCGGAAGACTTGAAGAATCCTGTGCCGGTATCAGCAAAGGCAGGGATGCCGGCCGCCGTCAGTTCCTCTGTGAATACCTCGGACCAATTCCGGGTGGTCCGGAGAAGAATGACAATGTCGCTGCAGCGCAACTCCCGGTACACTTTACGTTCCTTATCATAGACGGCCGTCCTCCTGCCCTTTTCATCCGGATGAAACAGTTCCTGTATCCTTCTGACCGTAAAGCGGGCTTCACACTGGATCGCATCCAGCATACCGGGGTCAATCTGTTCCGTTTCATCAGAGAGGCCATTTGAGGCGTCCGTAAACTCCGTCAATTCCTGTTCTTCCTGACCTGAACTGTCAGAAAACCTGTTTTCCTGATCCAGCCGTTCCGGATCACCTGTTTGAATAAGATGAAATTCTACCGCCCCGCCGACAGCCAAATGTTCCTGGTCATTTTCAGCAAAGACAGCTCCTGGATTCAAAGCCTCGTTGTCATTGTAGTCCAGTTCCCCGACCTGCACCGACATGATCTGTCTGAAAATGTAGTTAACAGCATCAACCACTTCCCGGCGGCTGCGGAAATTCTTATACAGGCAAATTTTCCGATGGCTGGCGCCTTGTTCCGGAGAGTAACTGTGATACTTTTCCAGAAACAGTTCCGGTTTAGCCTGTCTGAATCTATAAATACTCTGTTTGACATCTCCGACCATAAAGACATTCGGCCTGGCTGATCCTGTGCGGGAAATCATCTGAAGCAGAATTTCCTGGACCAGATTGCTGTCCTGGTACTCATCGACCAGAATTTCCGCGAAGCGTTCCTGATAGCGTTTGGCTGCTTCAGATGGTACATACGCTCCCGTTTCATCCTGTACAGTCAAAATTTCGAGGCAAAAATGTTCCAGATCGTTAAAATCAACCAGAGACTTGCCATTCTTTTTCAGCGCATATCTGCGTTCAAATTCAACAACCAGTCTACCCAGACACTGCATCAGCGGCTGAAGGGTCTGCAAATCGGTTCTGATTTCTTTCGAATTCGCTGCCAGCGACCTTTCTTTCAATTTGCCGATTTTCTTTTTGACCTGATCCCGGATTTCTTTGACCTGCTCCTGAACAGCTTTATCCGCATCTTTGCCGGCTGCCGGCAGTCTTTGAAACAGGTAGTTCCGGACTGTTTGGGCAAGGTCATCCCACCTGGCATTACGCTCTTCCAGACAAAGCTCCCGGATATGCTGCAAAAAGCAGTATTCTTCCTCGAAGACAGGACGGTATTTATCCAGTCCTGTACCAGGCTGCAGAAGGGCAACCGCGGCCTGCATATTCTGTATCAGTCCCTCAATTTCGAGCCCAATACTTTTAAGCAGGACTTTTCCCCAGCAGGTCTGACTGAAATCCGTCCCTTCGAACATGCCGAAACGTCCGATCATCTCCGCAAGCCATTTTTCCGGCCAGGGACTGCTTTGTATAAACGTATGCAGATTCAGCACCATGTCCTGCAAGGCCTGATCGTCCCTGTTGCCGCCATAACACTCTAATAGTTCAAGAAAATCCTGATTCTCGGCATTCTCTTCATACATTTCATCAAACAGGTCATTGAGCACTTCCATTTTCATCAGCATCGTTTCCGTCTCATCGGCAATCCGGAAAGACGGATCAATATTAATGGCCTGGAAGTTACTGCGGATGACCTCAAGACAAAATGAGTGAATGGTTGTAATACTGGCTTTGCTTAACAGCGTCAGCTGTTTTTGCATATTGGAAGACCCCGGGTTGCTTTCCAGTACGGCAGCGAGCGCTTCGGCAATCCTTTCCCTCATCTCTGCCGCAGCTGCATTGGTAAACGTCACCACAAGCAACCGGTCAATGTCCACAGGATCATGGCTGTCTGTAATTTTTTGAATGATACGCTCCACAAGCACGGCCGTCTTGCCGGCCCCGGCAGCCGCTGCGACCAGCAGGTTGCAGTCCTTGGCCGTAATTGCTTCCCTTTGTTCATTCGTCCATTTCGTCAGATCAGTCATGATTTTGTTCCGCCTTCATGATATCGTTCCAGATTTCCTCATCCCCGCGGTCAGCCAGCAACCGGAAGCTATTTTCCTTTCTGGCCGGATCAAATTGGCAGACTGCTGCATAGCGGCAGTAGGTGCACGAGGTTGTCCGCTTTTTCTTGTACGGCGTGATCGAAACGCTGCCACTCATCATTTCCTCACATAAGTCTTTCAGAAGGTTCCGAACATATTTTCTGAGGATTTCAAATTGCTCCAGGGTAGCTGCCGATGATTTGCCCAGAAGGTCCCCCTTATTGATCCTGGCCGGAATGATCAGCGAAGTGCCGTCGATGGTCCGGTCCATTTCCTTGATCAATTTGACATCCGCGAGCAACAAGCCCTTCATTTTCAGTTGTTTCATAATGTCCAGCTCGATCTCTTCCTCCGTGAGCCTGCCGTCAGCTCTGACGATAGGATCGTCGATCCGGAAATACAGGATCCCTCCCGGCAGGACTGGTTTTTCCGTCTCCAGCCCGCTGTTCTGCCAGAGGGCATCGAGATACGTGAACAACTGGATCTGCAGTCCATAATAAACGTCGGCCAGTTTGAAATCCTTGCTCCCGGATTTATAATCCACGATTCTGAGGTAGGTCCCTTCTTCAGCCTCCAGCGCATCAACCCTGTCAATCCTTCCGCTTAAAGATACCTTCCGGCCTGAATCAAGTTCAATCACAATTGGCGGGAACTTTTCCCGCTCGCCAAATCCAAGCTCATAACCCAACGGCTCAAAGCCACTGCGCTTGAGGTGCTCCGCAATCATCCAGACCGCACGCGTGATGACCCTTTTCAGTCTCAAGGCAAGTGAAGTATACCGTTGGGAGGCCGTGAGGCCGGACCCTTGCATTTTTCGAAGCATTTCATCCACAATCTCCGAGACTTTCTCCCGGCACCACGGTCTTTCCATCTCTCGCCAAGAGATTTGCTGCTGTGCCGCCTCCAGCGAAAATCTTTCGAGAACGGCATGCATAAACGTCCCGACATCCGGCGGACTGAACTGATAAATCTTTCTCTCTTTGGCTTCAAGTCCATATTGAAGATAAAATGCGAACTGACAGGACGCATATTTCTCGAGCCTCGATGCACTGGCATGAGCCGATGCGCCATACAGCGCCGTTATTTTTTCAGAACTGACCGGCTCAGCAATATTTCTGGCTGAAAATGCTGTCTGAAGTGCCTCACAGCGCGGTTTCCATTCTTCCAGCCCATTGTACCAGCGATAGACATCCTGCCACCAGCCGTTGATTTCCAGCCCTTCTGCCTTGCAGCGGAAAGCTGCAACCATTTGTTTAAAAGAAGGGGATTTCCCTGTCAGCTGTTCCAATTCAGCACTTTCTAGCCAGGTATTTTCTGTACCGTCATTCACCACTTCTGTATTCTTCGTCTCTGCATTCTCCGTCCCTATATTCTCCGTCTCAGCATTTTCTTTACCAGCAGCAAACCCGGATAGCATTGGAATCAGCGTGCTGTTTTCCGTAATTTTCGGAAACAGCTTCCTTAACCTGTAGATCACCATCGAAGGCCGTAAGCTTCGGCCCTCCTGGTCGGCGATCGGCCAGCTCAGGCGAAGATAAGCAGATGCGGTCGTTAAAGACCGGTAAATCAGATACTGGGCCTGAAAGGCCTGCGTGCGGGTATCATTAGCCAGTTCGATCCCCACCGTATTCAGCGCGGCACGGTCCGCATCGGCCAAGATACCTTCCGTCTGAGCACTGGAAGGGAACACCCCGTCATTGACCCCTAAAATGAAAAGTGCTTTGATCTCATGGCTTCGAAACCTCTCGATGCTGCCGATCAGAACTTGATCCAGCGAAGCCGGTATCAGCCCGATCTGATATTCGGCAAAGCCGATTTTCAGGGTGTCGGTAAAGCTTTCCAAACTCAAAGGCTCCTCGCCCATGGTCTCCACGGTCTGATCCAGGATGTTCATCAGGATATTCCAGACCTGGTCGTATTCATTGGCCAGATTCAGCATACCCTGCCGCCTGAATTCTTCCATGATCCTTTCCAACCTGGCCGGGACGCCTATCCCGCCAAGAAAATCATACAGGGCCTCGCAGATTTCCGAAGCCTTTTTTCTGTTTTTGGTTTTGGCGCGAAATTGAAGAAGCGGGGCTGCAATTTCACGTCTGGTCTGATTGATCTCCTTCAGCTCTGTTTCGGCCTTCTCCACATCTTGGGGCCGCTGATTCTCTTCCGGCAGCAAACCCGGATGCATCGACCAGTCTTCATTTTTCGTCCAGCGGTTGCCGCGGATCCCACAGGCCAGCACATAATTTTCGATGCGGTCGATACGCTCCCTGTCCAGACCGGTTAAACCGGTTTTTAGATAAGCGAATACCGCTTCGTAAGACCAGTTGTCGCTAAAAATATCGAGCATCGCCAGCATCATCCTAACCAGCGGCTGATCCGTGATCTCGGTCTTTCTGTCCAAAAAATACGGGATCTCATATTCAGCAAAAACAGTCTCCAGAAAACTCCGGTAACCGTCCAGATTTCCGGTGACTACGGCAATATCTCTGTATCTGAGCCCGCGATCCCGGCAAAGCCTGACAATGTCTGCCGCTGCAGCTTCAATCTCCGCATAGATATTCACCGAAGCATGCAGGAAGATATCCCTGGTTGCTTCGGGATATACCTGGTATGGATAGGCATCATAATATCGTTCGAGGTGGGACAACTCTGCGCTGCAGCGGAACCTGGGCAACGGAAATCCCGCTGCCTGAACCGGCGGTTCAATCTCCAAACCCGCCTCCTGGCAGATTTTCTTGAACTTGCGGTACACCCCCTTGACCTCAGAGAACACATCGGTTTCCAACAGACCTTCTTCAGCCAGGGAATCCGTACACAGGCAGATATTTACCCTGCTCACCTTAAGCAGCAGCCTGGTGATGACTTTGTATTCCTGCGGTGTAAATCCGGCAAAACCATCAATCCAGATTTCCGCGCCGTCAAAAATGGTGGTGGATTCCAGCTTGGCTGCCGTCAGGGTAAGATCATCGTCACTGTCCCTGTATCTTTGCCGGATCAGTTCCTCGAACCCAGAATAGACGGCATTCAGTTCAGTCAGTTTATCCTTGAGCGGTTGGTCCACCATAACGGCAATGGCGTTCTGCAGATCTTCCGGCGTAACATTATACCGTTTCAGCTCCGTGATTAGCCCTGAAAGCGAACTGATAAACCCTTTGCGCTCGGCTGATCTCGTATAGACCTTCAGTTCTTCTTTGATCTGCATGAGGACACGGTAGATCAACATGCTCTTGCCTGCTGGGTGGATATGCGGGTACGTGATTCCACCCGCCTCGTTAAATACCCTGAATGCCAGGCGGCGGAAACTTAATACTTCCGTCTTTAGAATCCCTCCGGTCTTCAGCACGTTAATCAGGTCTCTCTCCGCCTGCAGCGTATACTGTTCCGGCACAAGCAGCACCAAAGGATGATCCGCTCCGTTTTTGACGTGTTCCTTTATTTCATTCAGGCAATAGGTGGACTTGCCGCTGCCGGACCGTCCGTAAATAAACCTAAGACTCATCCTGTTCTCCGTTCCTCTGAGAATTATCCAACTAAAACAGTGTATTTATTATTCAAACGTACGGTCTTTGGTTTCTTCAATCAGCCTAATAAAGGCCGTCCTGAACCATTCATTGTTTTCTTTGGTTCTTTTCTTAACATTGGTGGTTCTTCCTCCCCCACGCCGTACCTTTTGTCCGACGTGACGTTCAAAAAGGAGCCGTTCAATATTGCTGTCCGTATAAACAAGTCCATTTTGATTGATTGCCCTGGCGCCTTTCCCCAGAACAAGCGCCGCCAGTCCATGATCCTGCGTGACAACAATATCTTCCCTGTCCAACCGCTTCATCAGCGCGAAATCTACACTGTCCCGATCCTGGTCCACGGTGATCACCATACTGTAGTCGTCCTTCAGTTCATGGGAAGTATCGACGATCATGATGACCGGAAGTTCAAATTGTTTCGCGCAGCTCACAATGAGCTCCTTCACCGGACAGGCATCCGCGTCAACCAATATTTTCATATCCTTGCAGGGCCTCCTTGATCTCGGCTAAAAATAGATCCCCGTATTTCTGCAGTTTTCTTTCGCCAACGCCATTTACCCGGATCAGCGCATTCCTGTCCTGCGGACAGCTTTGAGCCATTTCCCTGAGCGTGCTGTCCGGAAAAATCATGTACGGAGGCAATCCCTCCTGCTG
Organism: Dehalobacter restrictus DSM 9455; assembly: GCF_000512895.1. NCBI lineage: Bacteria > Bacillati > Bacillota > Clostridia > Eubacteriales > Desulfitobacteriaceae > Dehalobacter > Dehalobacter restrictus. The sequence goes on along the minus strand of NZ_CP007033.1, from coordinate 964,911 downwards.
GGCAATCTGTCTGCGCAAAGCCCGCAGTCTTTCAAATATTTGTTCAGCGGCGGTGAGCGATACTTCTTCCCGCTGCACCTGAATCTGAAACACTTTTTCCTGGCCCTTAAGCACAGCCGCCGCTTTGGGAGCAAGCTTCAGAACCGGATATTGACCGCCTGCCACCACAAGATAGCCTTCGGCTGCCAGGAAACTGATCCTGTCCTTAATCTCCTGCAGCGGTGTGTCCTTCATGATCCCATGGGTAGATAACCTGTCCAACCCAAACTGAAGGACCTTTTTATTCTGGGAGCCTTTAAGTACTTCAGCAACCAATGCTGAACCAAAGCGTTCCTTCATCCGGTAAACACAGGAAAGGATTTTTTGGGCGTCCAGGGTTACATCGACTTTTTTCCTGTCGTCGTCGCAGTTGCTGCAGTGCCGGCATTTATCCGGACTTTCTGTTTCTCCAAAATACTCCAGAATGGTCTGTCTTAAACATCTCGATGTATGACAGTAATCGACCATGGCCTGCAGTTTTTTATATTCATTGGCCACACGCTGTTCCTGGAATATGGTTTCTTCAATCATCATTTTTTGAATCTGCACATCCTGGGGGCTAAAAAGCAGAAAACATTCTGCCGGCTCTCCGTCACGGCCCGCCCTTCCAGCTTCCTGATAATAGGCTTCAATGTTCTTGGGCATGTTGTAATGAATCACAAACCGGACATTGGATTTATCGATTCCCATACCGAAAGCGTTTGTCGCCACCATCACAGCAATCTCGTCATAGATAAACTTTTCCTGATTGCGCTTTCGTTCCTGATCGGGCAAACCGGCATGGTAACAACCGACTGAGAATCCCTGTCCTTTCAGTAATTTATAGAGTTTATCGACATCTTTACGCGTTGCGGCATAGATAATTCCCGAATCATTACGGTTATTTTTCAGATGGTCCTGGATAAAAACCTTTTTGTTTTCACCACGCAGGACGGAAAACTTTAGGTTCGGCCTGTCAAATCCCATGACAAAGCAATTCGGTTCCTTGAGACCCAGCAAGCGGATGATATCCTGTCTGACTTCCTCGGTGGCCGTAGCTGTGAAAGCTCCGACCAACGGCCTTGCGGGCAGGGATTGCAGAAACTTGCTGATCCGCAAATAGCTCGGACGAAAGTCGTGGCCCCACTGAGAAACGCAATGCGCTTCATCCACAGCGACAAAATGGATTGGCAACCCCTTCAGACTGGCAAGAAACTCCTCGGATTCCAGGCGCTCCGGCGCCAGATAGACCAGCTTATACTCGCCCCGCTGCATCCGGTCAATGCGCGACCAGGTTTCTTTCAGAGAAATAGAACTATTGATCAATGTCGCCTGAATACCCGTTTGACCGAGACTGTCTACCTGATCTTTCATAAGGGAGATTAAGGGGGAAATGACCAGCGTCACCCCTTCCAATAAAACCGCCGGAATTTGGTACGCAATCGACTTACCTGCCCCCGTAGGCATAATGGCTAACGTATCCTGCCTTTGAAGCAGGCTCTCTATCACTTGCTCCTGCCCTCCTCTGAATTCCCGGTAACCGTAATATTTGAGCAGGGCTTCTTTGGCTTTGGCAATCATATCCAATCAATCTCCCATCCGCCGGGATTATAGAAAAATAACCATAGAGCAGAATCTATGGCCGATTTTATGTATTAAAGTTCGCCGAAAAAAAGTCATTTCCTTTATTAATCTCAGGATTTTTGTTACAATTCTTCATATCGTTGATATCGTTGCAGCAATTATTTTCAGGAGGTGTTTCTGTGAACAAGAAACTGTAGTTCACATGGTTAGGAAACATTGCCAAAAAAATACATTTTAAATTGACATTAAATTAATCTTTTGTTATTCTATATTTATCAGCTAATATTTTGGCTGGATTCAGTAAATAGGATATGCAAAACATAATACGTTTGCTTTCGGTTGGAATGGCACTTGCCATTTTCAAGAGAAACAAGGCTCTGGGGTGGGAGGCTACTTAATGTGTTAGCTTTTCACCTTATGTTTTTATCAAAGAACAAAACTGAATTTATTTTAAACGCTGAATCCGTATGGAACGGGAGACCCAAACAAATAGGGGTGAATCCATAGCAGGTGCTTTGGTAGGGTTAGGCTCTTTCGACCCGAATCCGTCAGCTAATCTCGTAAGCGTTGGAAGAGAAGGTGATTAATATGCTTGATGACACCTTTAGTTAGGGTATAAATTTTTTAGGCATATGCTGCAGGGACCTCTCTGCAGCATTTTTTATTGAAGAAAAAACAATTATCAAAAAGGAAGGATTGCTATGATTTCTGTATGTATTTCGGGTCTTGGCAGAACAGGTAAGGAAATTGCCGGAGTATTATTACAAGAAGATGATATCAGAATCGTAGCGGCAATATGCAGTCGCCCACAGCCATAAAAGAGGCAAACATTTAGGAGAGATTAAAGGAGGAACAGGCTGAATAAAGATTGGAGAGGAGCATAATGAAATGCCGAGAGATTACAGGGATATACCTTTATGGAAAGATATAACGACAGAACAATGGCAGGATTGGCAATGGCAGATTGCCAATCGAATCACCGGAATAGATCAGTTGGTACAGGTGGTCAATCTTACCCAGGATGAGCGCCAGGGAGTAGAAGTAAGTCTTAAAAAATTACGTATGGCAATAACACCCTATTATGCGATGCTCATGAATCCTAATGATGCGCATTGCCCTATACGGCGGCAAGCAATACCGACGGTTCATGAAACTAAAATATCCAAGTTCGACAGTTGTGATCCGCTGCATGAAACAGTCGACTCGCCAGTCCCGGGTCTTACTCACAGATATCCGGACAGGGTACTTTTGCTTATTACTGATCAGTGTTCAATGTATTGTCGCCACTGTACAAGAAGACGATTTGCCGGGCATGAGGATAGGGCTCTTTCCCAGGACAATATCAAACGGGCGATTAATTATATCAGAGCGCATAAAGAAGTCAGAGATGTACTTTTGTCAGGAGGGGACGCCTTATGCCTCTCTGATGAAAGGCTGGAAGCAATCATAAGATCAATACGAGAAATCAAACATGTGGAAATAATACGGATAGGCACAAGAACACCAGTTGTCATGCCTCAGAGAATTACCGATACGCTCTGCAAAATGCTGAAAAAATATCATCCAATTTGGCTGAATACTCACTTTAACCACCCCAAGGAATTGACAGTTGAGGCTCGCATGGCATGTGAGAAATTGGCAGATGCCGGAATTCCTCTTGGCAACCAATCTGTACTTTTAAAAGACATTAACGATTGCCCCTATATAATGCGTGATTTGGTTCAGAAACTGGTAAGCTCCAGAATTAGACCATATTACCTTTATCAGTGCGACCTTTCAGAAGGAATAGAGCATTTCAGAACTCCGGTTTCTGTAGGGATTGAAATCATAGAAATGCTGCGTGGACATACCTCGGGTCTAGCTATTCCACAGTTTGTTGTGGATGCGCCTGGAGGCGGGGGGAAGATCCCAGTCAATCCACAATACTTGATTTCATATTCCCCTGAAAAGGTCATTCTTAGAAATTATGAAGGTGTAATTTGCACGTATAGCGAGCCTCGGGATAAAACGCACCAGTGCCGAAAATGCGGCACGTGCAGTAAATTCAAGAATAAAGAATACCGGGGATTAGAAAAGTTATACAGAGATGAACAAGTGTGCTTGATTCCAAGTACAAACGTAAGACTCAACAAGAGGGAGGACTTCCATGAATATAGATCAAGACGAATGTAAAAATTTATATACAAACTTTTCGGGTGTGGACATGTACGTGGATTATCGCAATAAAAGGCTTAAAATATTGAGTCATTCTCTTTTGTCTGAGTTGATAATCAAAGAGATTATTGATTATTCCAAAAAAGAAAATCTGGGTAAGATTATTGCGAATTGTTATAAACAAGATCTTAGTCTCTTTGAGGAATGTGGGTTTGTAGCAGAGGGGGTTATCGACGGTTTTTTTCAGGGAGAGGATGCAACTTGTATGTCCCTTTTTCTTGATACGAAGCGCAAAAATTCACTCTATGAGGAGAAAGAAAACAGAATTATCGATTATTGCGTTAAGAATACCAATAAATTCGAGCTGACTAAGAATAAAAACTATACGATAAGGCAGGCCGTGCCGGACGATATTCCCCAGATAATTCAGCTTTTTCAAACGGCATTTGAAACCTATCCAACTCCTATTTTCAGCAGAGAGTATCTTCAAAAAGTCATGCAGGATCATATTTTGTATATGGTAGCGGAAGAAGAAGGAAAAATTATCAGTATTGCTTCGGCGGATCTTGACAAACAACACATGAACGCTGAAATAACTGATTGCGCCACTTATCCAAAGTATAGAGGCAGAAACATATTAAGCGAATTGATATTCCAACTGGAAACACACTTGAAACGCAATGGCTTTGCTACAGCATATAGCCTTTCAAGAGCTAACAATCTTGGAATCAACAGGTCTTTAAGCAAGCTGGGGTATATGTATCGGGGTAGACTAATCAACAACTGCCATATTTGCGGCGGTTTTGAAGATATGAATATTTGGGTAAAAACTTTAAAATAGTAAAATACTATTTTGTAAGTCAAGGGGAAGAAGATTTTTGAGAGATAGCCTGATTTGCTAAAGGATTATATTAAAAAACAAAATACTTAAGATAAATACCTGGACACTTCAGCATAAAGTGGATATATTCAGGGTATTCAAAAGAATAATTTTCTGTTATAATATAAAAGCTTAAGCAAAAATAACAATATATAGTTGTACAGGTTGATGCAAACTTCGTGAAAGTGAAGGACGCTAAAGCTATGGGTCTAAGGTTGCTTGTAAGTTGCTATGATTGCCAGGCTGCAAGTAATATGAACTTCTTGGGGGGGAGTAGTTCCGTTTTGGAGTACTCTCTTTTTTATATCTTTAATTTTCACTTGGGAGGATAGTACATATGAAACAAATGGGCATCGGACAAGCATTCAGAGCAAATTTTCTGGGTCATGCTCCGGACTGGTACAAAAGAACAATTCTTGCTTTTCTGGTGTTGAACCCTATTTTGATGGTTACCGCCGGTATGTACGTTACCGGGTGGGTGTTGATTGTCGAATTTATTTTTACCCTGGCAATGGCGTTAAAATGTTATCCGCTTCCTGCCGGTGGGCTTCTGGCGATCGAAGCCGTTGTGCTCGGACTTACTAACCCTCATATGGTCTATCACGAGGTTGAAATGAACCTGCCGGTTATTCTTCTTCTGATGTTCATGGTTGCCGGGATCTATTTTATGAAAGAAGGTCTTGTGTACCTGTTTTCCAAGCTCCTTACTAAAGTACACTCTAAAGTCGCGCTTTCATTCCTGTTCGCTGTACTGGGTGCGGTTCTTTCCGCGTTTTTGGACGCGCTGACCGTAACGGCAGTGATTATCGCCGTGGCCTATGGTTTCTATAGCATCTTCCACAAGTTTGCTTCCAGCGAAAAAGTATACGAAACGTATGACATTAATCACGACCATAGTGTTGATGAGAAACTTCATGAGGACCTGGACGAGTTTCGTGGTTTTCTGCGTAATCTTATGATGCATGGTGCTGTGGGCACTGCGCTGGGCGGAGCAATAACACTGGTTGGTGAACCGCAGAACCTGTTGATTGGCTCCATTATGCAATGGGACTTCGTAGATTTCTTTATACAATGTGCCCCTGTGTCTATCCCGGTATTGATCGTTGGTCTTCTGACCACCATTATCCTTGAAGTTACTAAGTTCTGGGGGTACGGCTACCAGCTTCCGGAATCTGTGAGAAATGTTATGGAAGATGATGTAAAAGTCAAAGATGCTGCCAGGAATATGCGCGGACGTGTGCGCCTGATTGTTATGGCTTTGTGCGGCGTTATGCTGATCTTCTCCCTGGCACTGCACTTGGCGGAAGTAGGTATTATTGGTCTTATGATTATTATCCTGCTTACTGCTTTCAACGGGGTTACTGAAGAAAAGCGCATCGGTCATGCGTTTGAAGAAGCATTGCCGTTTACTGCGCTGCTGGTCGTATTTTTTGCCGTCGTTGCGGTTATTCATGACCAGCATTTGTTTACGCCGATTATTCAATGGGTGCTGAACATGGAAGGGCAGAACCAGCTTGTGGCTTTCTTTGCGGCCAACGGTGTCCTTTCGGCAATCAGTGACAATGTTTTTGTGGCTACGGTATATATGACTGAAACACAGCAAGCGTTTGAAGCCGGAGCTATTGCGCTGGAGCAGTACAACAAGCTGGCAGTTGCCATCAACATGGGTACAAATATCCCTTCCGTTGCCACACCAAATGGTCAGGCGGCGTTTCTGTTTCTCTTGACTTCTGCACTTGCACCGCTGATTCGCCTGTCTTACGCTGAGATGGTAAAACTGGCTCTGCCATACGCCGTCGTTATGACTGCAACAGGTTTACTGGCAACAATGTACCTGTTATAACACTTAAGGATATCAAATTACAAGGGTTTGAGCATTACTGATTTTTTAGTATCTCGACTTTCGGTGACCTTATATACGATGAGAAAGATTGTCCGTTGTTAAGACTGAGGTTGTCACACTTTTAAGCCTGTCCACAGATCCTACGAGTGAAGTTAGCCCCAAGGAGTGTGGATATCATGACTGATCCAATAACTAATACAGTATCTAATACACAACGGATATCATCAGGGGACGCACGCCGCATGTCATCGCGGCTGAAATTAACATGATCAAATACTGGACGGAGAGTATCTACCTTGCCGCCGCTGTCGAGATTAGAAGGCGGCTGACGGAAGCCAAGGCCCTGCTTATGTTTGGAGAATGGGGCCAGTGGCTGGAGGAGTCGGTCAGTTACTCTCAGCGTACGGCCGACAGACTGATGAAGGTCTTCAGAGAGTACGGGAGCAAACTGCCCGAGGCTTCCGCCTGCAGCTCAAATTGCGCCCTGGTGCGTAATTTGACATACTCCCAGGCGGTGATCCTCTTAGGAGTCCCGGAAGAAGGGCGAAAAATGCGTTACAGATAGTCTAAGTTAATTCTGTTCTCCGCCCAAAATAAGTACACCTTTCGGATAATGATCCTGCACCCAGATCAAACTATTTTTGTCTGTTATCTCCTGGATATGTTTCTTATAGGCATCATACCAGTCCTGATGATTCGTACTGGCATATTTGATATCCTCACTGCCAAGGATCTTTCGGCACAGGATCTCCATCAGACTTCCCTTTAAGCCTGTCTGCCCGCCTTTCGCAAATTCGGAAAACAGGTAAGGCAGTGCTTGTTCATCCATGGCCAGAATGATATTGTACTCTGCCTGATGCGCTTTGATATAATCATAGGGATTGGAGGAAGGTAAAGGCGATGACATGATTTTCTCCAAGCACAGCTCAATCTGCTTGGCTTTGTTGACCGCCGTATTTCCTTCATTTCCAAGACTGAAGTACGCATGCTCCAGACGCGTAAGCAATTCCTTCAGCAAATCGGCACTTTCGGCATATACACGTACATCTCTCTGCATCATTTGCTCCATTCTGCTTCTTAAGTAAGTCGTGCTATATCCTTCATATTTTCCCACGCTGTCGGTAAATTTTATGTTAATGACTTCAACATTATCTACTAGGCTGAACAACAGGATGGCATTGCGCCCAAACACATCACCGATCATTCCGTCTTCCGCAGAAATCGCTGAATCGTCGTTGATCCGGTAATGAATGGTTAAACCATACGGCGCGGTCGACGTCTGCAACTCGACTTTATCCCGGACAACCCCTTCCGGCAAAGGCATCGCGTCAATTAGCGCGATAACTTTAACGGCATTGCCTACATACGGTGTTTTGTTGGCCAGTAATTTATCTACTGCATAACCAGCGTATGTTTCCTGTCCTGCAGCCGTGTCATTGACCGGGTTGGCCACAAATCCAATCATCAACGCTACAATCGCAACAACTGCCGCCGTACCAATCCAAACACCGGGCTTTCTGTAATGGATCACATTTTTGATTCTCGCTTTAATATTGTTTTCACCAAAAGCTAAAGGCGCAGCCTGCCAAAAGCTGTTCTTCTGAACTGCCAACGCCAGCAGGGAATTGGAATAATCCGCTTTGACCCCTTGCCCCTTGTTTCTAATAACCGTTTCATCGCAGGACATTTCCATGTCCTTAACCATCAGCGCAAAACAGAGCCACATCAACGGATTAAACCAATGGATGATCAGAATCAGAAATGCCGCCGGTTTGATCAGATAATCGCGTCTCTTAATATGCACCGTTTCATGCGCCAGTACATAGGGCAATCCCCGGGGCGAAATGCCTGCAGGCAAATAAATTCTGGGTCTGATAAAGCCAAAAACAAACGGCGTGCTGATTTGATCTGTCTCATAAATATGCGGTAAAGAAGCATCCAGCAGCGTAGCCGTTTTGATCTTTCCTGCAATTTTAAAATAGGAAAAAATATTCCAAATCAGCAACACCGTAACTCCGGCAATCCAGACCATACTGCCAAGCAACATCAGCATAGGAAGCGGACTTACACCCATTGCTGCGACCAGAGGCAGCGTACTGCCAACTGAACCGTTTATTGTACCGTTTATTGCATAATTTATGTTCTCAAGGCCTGCCATCACCAGCGTCTCAGACAAAGCATCAGGCTGCATTGCGGGTCTGACAACGTTTAAGAAACTAAAAACTGAGGTAAATGAACCTGGACAAACCAGTCTGAAAAAAACCGCCAGCCACAACAGATAAGAGAAGATTTTCGGTGCCCTTTTCAGAAGCAGTCGAATCAGGATCACACCCAGAGCCACATAGGAAGCTGTTATGCTCATATCGACAACAGTGCTGAATACTGTCATCAAGCTGTTCATTGCATCGCCTCCTCAATAATTCGTTTCAGTTCTTCAGCTTCCTTGGCCGTAAGCTTTTTCCGATCGAGGAACGCTGTTAAAAACTGCGGCAGAGAACCTTCAAAGTTTTTTTCGATTAAAGATTGGCTTTCATATTTCTGCACTTCTTCCTTTTTAACAAGTGAAGTGACTACTGCATCAGCATTGTCTAAAATGCCCCGTTCACATAGCTTTCGCAAAACCGTGTAAGTGGTTGACTTCTTCCAGCCCAATCTTTCCAAAGAAAGCCTTACAAGCTCAGTCGAATTCACCGGTTCCTTTTCCCAGACGATACTGACAAATTTATACTCCGCATCAAATAATTTATAGCTTTCCATGATACCTCCGAAGGTTTATCTCAATAGACCCTACTTGTAAGTCTATTCCAATAGACCTCATTTGTCAACAGAAAATCCGCGGTGCTTCAGGACCCTGAAAATTTTGTTCGAGGGCAACCGATCAAAGCCTGATATATTTTGTTGCCACTGATTGCACAAACGCACTGTCATGCTCCACAAACAGCAAGGTCGGCCGGCATCTTACAATGAGGTCCTCAATCTGCATCCGGGACAGAACGTCAATATAGTTCAGTGGTTCATCCCAGATATACAGATGGGCCTGCTCGCAGAGACTTTTGGCCAGGAGCACCTTTTTCTTCTGCCCTGCGCTGAACATACGCATATCTTTTTCGAACTGAACGCCTGATAAATCGAGCTTGTGCAGAATGGTCAGAAAACGGCTTTCCTCGATCTGGTACTGCTCGGCAAAACTGTGCAGGCTGCCCTGCAAGTAAGCGGTGTCCTGCGAAATATAGGAGATTTTTAGATTGCTTCCGATACTTAGTTTGCCGCTGTAAGTCAGCTCTTCTCCAGTCAGCAGCTTTAAAACACTGGATTTACCGCACCCGTTGCGGCCGCTTAAGGCCACGCGCTCTCCTCTCTCTACGGTAAAATGGACATTCTCGCAGACATTCCTGTCCGCATAATAGATTGCCAGGTCAGACAATTCCACGAGTGTATTTTTCGGGTGTGAAAGGGGTTTCATACTCAGGCTGTCGGCCAGCTCAATATTTTTTAAAAGTTTTTCTTTCGTCTGGATGTTCTTTTGCAGCCGAGTTTCGATCACTTTGGACCGTTTCATCATTTTTGCCGCCTGGTGGCCGATATAGCCTTTATCCGGCTTGATGCCGGAGTTCAGTGTTCCCTTCTTGGTTTTCTCAATTTTATCCGACCAGCCGGCCGTCCGCCTGGCTGCTGCCGATAATTGTTTGATCTCTTTCTGCAGCCTGTCATTCTCCGCTGTCTCAAACGAATCCGTTCTCTCTTTATTGATCCACCACTTTGAAAAATTACCTTTTTGAAGTTCAATATTGGTTTTATTGATGGTCAGGATATGGTCGATACAACGGTCCAGAAAAACCCTGTCATGCGAAACCAGGATGAAGCCGGTTTTCCTGTTCAGATATTTCCCGACAACGCGCCTGCCCTCTATGTCCAGATGGTTGGTCGGTTCATCGATCAAAAGAAAGTTGTTGGGTTTAATAAACAGTGCCGCAAGCAAAACCTTGGTCTGCTCCCCCTGGCTTAAGGCTGCAAAAGGCCGCTCCATGACATCCTCTGCAACTTCGAGCAATGACAATTCTTTCTGAAGTTCCCAATGTTCAAAATCAGGACAGATACCCGCCACTACCTCAATGACATTTTGACTGGGATCGGTAACCTGAAAAGGAAAATAATCAAAAGACACGGGGGAGTCAATTGTCCCACGATACTCGTATTTCCCGCACAGCAGCTGCAAAAAGGTCGTTTTACCGCGCCCGTTTCGGCCTGTGAACCCAAGCTTCCAGTCCGTATCAATCTGAAAAGATACATTTTCAAAGATATTGTCATAACTGCCGTCATAGCAAAACGTTAAATGGTCGATGTTAATCAACGCCATCACGATCACCTCACTGTTAAAAATAATAAGGCTGCAAGAAAGTTTATTCTTGCAGCCCCAAAATATCCTTGAACGCAGTTGATGTGCAGAAAAAATGTCAATATAATGCACATTCCAAATGCTGTTGGTTTAATTTTGATTGCTTAAAAAATTGTAACTTTCTTGCTTTGCGGGCTTACCGCTCCTTGACATCCTTGGCACCGCGGCATTAGCCCATCCGTGGGCGTCACAAAGCCAGCAGTACTTGCTGCTTACTCTGGAACGCTCTTTTAACTTCACGTTTAGCAAGAAAGTTTGCGCATTTTCCCATCTCCGATCAAATTTATCTATTAATGAAAAACTTCAAATTGCCCTATTAATAGATTACTTAACCCTAATATTATATCAGATAACCCTATCATTGATATTAGGCCAAAAAACCTTGCAGAATCATATCTTCAGCCTCTTTTTCCGTGAGACCAAGCGTCATCAGCTTGATCAGCTGATCGTTTGCAATCCTGCCGATAGCCGCCTCATGGATCAGCTGCGCATCCGAATGGAAGGCCGAAATCTCCGGAATGGAAGAAACTTTCGCTTGATCCATAATAATCGAATCACATTGAATATGTCCGCGGCATTGGGCATAGCCGCGCATATTCAAATGAAAAACTTGGGTGGAATGATCCTGCGCCACGGAACGCGAAATGATCTGGGCGGCAGCATCTTCTCCTGTCAGCTCAACTGTAATATTGGATTCGGCATTCTGGTTGGTGGTAGTCAGCAGTCTTTCCATGACAATCAAACGCGCGTTCTTGTGCAGGCGCACTTCCGTATCCCTTTTGGTCTGGTCGACGCCTCTAATCTGAACCATTTCCAGCTCAGCCACACCGCCCTCTTCGACTTCAATAATCGTCTTCGGATTCAAAATCCTTTCCCCGCTGCCATCGCCTTCGCCGTAGTGTTTTTCTACATACTTCATCTTGGCACCCTTGCGGACAAAAAATTCGTGAACGCCGTCATGCTGGGCTTTCTTGCTTCCCGGGTTATGAATACCGCAGCCGGCTACAATCAGAACGTCCGAGTCGGCGCCGATTTCAAATGTATTGTAAACGAGGTCATCCATCCCTTCAGACAGAATAACCGGAATATGCACGCTTTCTCCTTTGGTTCCGGGTTTCACAATGATATCAATGCCGGGCTTGTCCTGCTTGGTAATAATATCAATGTTTGCAGTCGTATTTCGTCCCGCTTTCTCGCCATTTTTACGGATATTATAGGCTCCATGCGGGATTTCATGCAAATCAGCGACTTCAGCTAAGATTTTTTTATCGATCGCATTCAACATTGTGCTTTTCCTCCTACAATGGTACAGTTGTTTCTGCATTCGCAGTTGGAATCCAGCAGCTCGATTTCACCCAGAATTTTAGCCTTGGTGGTCACTTCGCTGATTTTTCCGTCGGACACTAAAACAACCTGGTCGGCCAGACGGAGAATCCTCTCCTGGTGAGAGATAATCACGATCGTCGTGTCATACTTTTTATTTAAATTTTGGAACGTCTCGGTCAGCTTCTGGAAGCTCCACAGGTCAATCCCTGCTTCCGGTTCATCAAAGACAGCCACTTTCAGGTTGCGCGCCAAAATACTGGCAATTTCAACTCTCTTTAATTCCCCGCCCGAAAAGCTCGCATTAATTTCCCTATCCAAATAATCCTGCGCACATAAACCCACATCATAAAGCAAATCACAGGAATTCACCTCTTTATCCGGACCGGCAGCCAGCTTCAAAATATCGCGGACTTTCATTCCTTTGAAACGGGGCGGTGACTGAAACGCATAGCCGATACCCAGCCGTGCTCTTTCCGTAATTCCCATACCGGTAATATCGGTACCATCCAAAAGTATTTTTCCTGCCGTAGGCTGGTAAATACCCATAATCACTTTGGCGATCGAGGATTTTCCTCCCCCGTTCGGACCTGTCATGACGTAAATCTTTTTCTTATCCAGGGTGAGACTGATGTTCTCAAGGATTTCTACATCTGTTCCCTTGTCATCGTCTAACGTCAGGCCGACATTTATCAGTTCCAACATCTCAATACCACCTTTTAAGCATTTTCCAATTTGAAAATGGTTGCAACATCTTCCATCATTATCTCTGATAGATATTTCTCCGGATATTATAGCATCCCAAATAAAATAAAGGAAATCCCAGTATCCTTTAAATTCATAATTACTTTGTTAACGCCCCAAAAAACAATTAACTGCTATTGAGGGCAACTATCTTCCTTAATGGTTATAAAGTACAAGCGAAAAAAAGCCGACTTTTCCCATTCCTGCGTTATACGTCATCTTCTGGTCCATGGACATCCGGACGACATCAATCCCGTTGCCTTCCATCGAATATTGCTTTTTGTCCGGGAAGCGGCAGGGTTCTCCGTCAAGAGCCGAGCATTTCTCACACAATGTACAGGGACCTGCCCCCAAAATCAGAACATCTTCCGCAGCAAATTCTTTCCGCAGCGCTTTGTTCAAATTGCCCAGAATCCCCATCGACTCCATCATATCATCTCCGGAGAGGATCGAGATGATTTTACAGAGAATAAAAGCCTGATCATATTTCCGGACCCTGGCTTTCCTTTCCTCCTCCGTCCCTGCTCCGGGCGGGCAAGCATGGTTCTTGCCAAAATTGCCGCAGGTATTTCTGGCGCACTGATTGAATACATCCTGTGAAAAAACAATGTTATCAACTTTAATTTCTCTGTATTCGTCAAATCCCAATTTGGTGAAGGCTTCGATTAACCGCTCTCTAAGATCCATTTTCTTCAGCCCCTTTTTTATTTTTGGCACGCAGGAAGCTTGGAACCCTACATATGGAATACTATACAAACTGATCAATTAATTCAAGGGCAAAAGGAGGGATAAAACACGCTAATCCCGCCAGATCGGGGCTGAAACCCTCACACTTGTCTGGGGACCGGAATATTTTATAGCGTTATCTGTAAAATATCATCGGTTAAGAGAGTGAAACCAGAATGAATGTTGAATTATCTACCCGGACACCGGCGCAAATCGCGGCCGAGATTAACTTAATTAAAAGCCGGACCGACAAAATCATGCTCCAGAACTGCGTTCAAATCGGCACCTGCCTGACGGAGGCCAAGGCAGCGGTTCCCTATGGGGAGTGGGGAAAGTGGCTGAAAGAAGAGGTCAGCTATTCCCAGCGGACAGCCGAGCACCTGATGCGGATCTGCAAGGAATTCGGGCCTAGACCCGCCTCCCCCGGCGGAGACTTGCCAGATTCGAATCCGGATTCGAATCTTAGTTTTTCCCAGGCGGTCATCCTTCTGGGGATTCCGACGGAAGAGCGGGAGGAATTTATGGCCTGTCATGATGTTGAAAATATGAGCAAACGGGAACTTAAGGAGGCTGTTCAAGAAAAGAAACAAAGCGTGGAACTGGTCCCGATCGTAAGAGTATCCAGAAAGCTGAGAAAAATACAGCCTCAGACCGTGCAGCCAACCACCGGAACTTACGCCGAAAGCGCAAAATACGACGAACAATTTGCCCTGCACCGTGACAACATGCTCAGCGCCTATAATGAACTACTAAAAATACTCGTTGCCCAAAGCAGAGTAGACACGGTGCGAAAAGAAGTCAACCGGAAAAAGGCCTTGGAGATTGCGGCCAACATGGTTAAGACGCTGCAAGAATATCCGCCCGCGATTAGAACGAATTTAGATATTAAAAAGGATAACCCGGCAAACTGAATGCCCGCTATATATCCCGGTTTTGCTGTACGGCATATTCGGGATGACCTACCAACCCAAAAGTTGCGCTTATGCCTCTCAGAGTTTTTTGAGGCAAAAAAAACTAAAGAGCTATTTATAAAGCCTTTAGTTCTGTAATATCCTCAGTATTTTTCGCCGTTGCTGAAATCAATGTATCAAGTTTCCGGTGAATTTCTTTGTGTTCTGTTTGGTTTTTCTTTTCCATTGCTTCCAGTTTATCATCAATAGAATTGATTCTATTATCAATGGATGATAATTTTTCTAGGATAATATCAAGTTTATCCATTAGAAAGTATCTCCTTTGTTATAAGTATAAATGGATCGGAGTCTTAGGCATTTTAAATATATTTTGGTAACTTTCCCAATCCCTAATATCTCTCAAGTAAGTTTATGGTATTTAGAATAACTTTAAAATGGTGGGTTTGATAGGATTCGAACCTACGACCCCCGCGATGTGAACACGGTGCTCTAACCGGCTGAGCTACAAACCCACAATGGCATGCACATGGTTTATTATAGCGCTATTATCTGAGAAATGCTACCCTAAAAGCTCTAAAAAGAACAATCTGTATCAAAGCAAAGGACTGATTAGAAACTTATAGACATACTCAATCGGCGGCCCGATCACGATATTGATCACATTTGTAATAATCAAAATCAGTAAGATAAACGTACTCATCTGATAAATTTGGCTGTACAGACTGCTGTCTTTCAAACCGAGCAAACCAAAGACAACATGGGAACCGTCGAGCGGCGGGATTGGCAGAAGGTTAAAGACAAACAAGACGACATTCATCCAGACCGCATTAACAAAGATACTTTGAAGAATATTTAAAGTATTGCTATCGAGGATGCTTTCCGGAATATAACTGATGGCCCATATCAGGATCACGAAACATACTGCAAGCAACAAGTTCATCACCGGTCCGGCCAGGGATACCAGAATGTCATCTCTTTTTCTGTTTTTAAAATTGCTGGTGTCAACCTGAACAGGCTTAGCCCAGCCAAAATGGGCGATGACCAGCATCAGAAATCCAATAATGTCAATATGAACCAACGGGTTAAGCGACGTCCTGCCCTGCAGTCTGGGCGTATCATCACCCAACCACACTGCGGTCTGGGCGTGGGCAAACTCATGAAAGGTAAGACCAATAATGATTCCGGGTAACATATAAAGGGTTTGAACAATATCAAAATCCATGCTTTACTTCCTTTCGGGTAATTTGTTCTCTTAACTTTTGAGAGGTCGCCACATCAAGGGGATAAAATTCTATAATCCTAATAATACATAATTCCAGCCCATTTGACAAAGGAATACTTCAGATACAATATAAGATACAGGGTAAAGCTTAAGAATATGTGAATAAAGAAAGGAAGTGATCCTTATGGAAAAACATTTTCTTAAAAACATTGATTTTGGTAAAGTTCTGGATATGGCTTCTTTGGTAGATTACCAGAACGGTCAGGTCGTCAGCAGAACGCTGGCCCAGAGCAAAGCCTTAAGTCTGACACTTTTTGCGTTTGATCTGGGAGAAGAGATCAGCTCCCACTCCTCTGGCGGAGATGCGATGGTCTACATCCTTGATGGCAGCGCCCGGATCACGATCGGATCTCAGGACTATGTGCTGGAAAAAGGCCAGACCATCGTCATGCCTGCAGCTATCCCGCACGCAATATTTGCTGCCGCGAAATTCAAAATGCTACTGATCGTTGTATTCAATATTGACTCATAATAGACTTTGCTTACACAAGAACCCCCCTGCAATCGGGAGGTTTCTTGCTTCTGGTGATCTTCGGTTCAATATTCTATCTACGCTATCAGCTAATCTGTAACCTTCCTATCGTTTGAAGGCTCTGCCGCCCATTCCTCCGCTATAGGAACCGACACGCGTAACCTTCTCGGAAATCGCAACCTCTTCGTAGCGTGTTCCAGGCGTATAGGTTCCCCCTGAATAGAGACCGTTTACCGATGTGCCTGATGAACTTCCTCCATAATAAATCTTATAGGTTGTGCCTTTGGTTAATTCCGATGAACATACGACCAGGTTCCGGAACATTTTGGTCGGCGCGAAAGTAAGCACTTCTTTACCATCTGCATTTTCGATCCTGATGATCGTACCGGCCTGCTGATCAGACGGCAGGTTAATGTTCAAAGCATAGAGGGATGAATTCGTATCCGGAGCCTCTGCCATGCCTGCGCTGCCTGCCGCTACCAGGAACCCGCCGGTTACGGTGAATGATCCGGTATAATCCAGAGCACCGTTACCGTTGTCCGTTGGTCCGTTGACAATGATCTTTCCATCGGTCATGGTGACCGATCCGTTGATATCAATCCCATCACCGCCTGAATCAACAACGATGGTACCACCATTGATGCTCATACTGCAGTCACCCGAAGACGCAAAATCATTTTGACCCGGCCGGCCATTCACTGAGGAAGAATCTGTACCTCCTGCACCGTTGATACCATCGTCGCTTGACTTCACGTTCACATCCCCGCCATGGATATTGATCACAGCACTTTCAATTCCTTCATAAGATTTCGCAATCGTAACCTCTCCGGCGTAAATATCCAGCGTTGCATCAGAATGCATCCCGTCATCACCGGCTGTAATATTAATTGTTCCTGCTTCAATCAGAATAAAGCCTTTAGCAGCATCCGCATCATTAGAAGATTTGAACCCGTCATCTCCGGCGTTCACCGTGATATTGCCATCTTTAACGGTAAGAAAGTCACGGCCAATGATCCCGTTATTCACAGCATCCACGGAAATGTTGCCGCTCACGATTCTGAGTTCATCTTTGCTCGTTATGCCATTTTTGAAGTTGGCTTTGACATTTAATGATCCGCTGCCATTAATCGTCAGGTCACTTTTACTGAAGATCACTGCATCCGGTTCCTCTGCTTTAGGATCCGAGTAAGTGTAGGATGAGCCGTCCTTCAGCGTATTTTTCGTACCGTCTGCCAGGGTAATGACAGTCTTCTCAGATTTCAGCACATAAATAGGTGCACTGGTTGAACAGGTCATATCGACACCATTCAGGATCAGTCTGACGGTATTCTTGTCCTCAGTGTAGACGATAATCTGAGCGTCGGCAATTGCACCGCTGATAACATACGTACCTGCAGATAGAATGGTTACAACATTATCGACAACGCTAACTCCGTTTCCCTCTGTCTTCATGGAGTCCCCTGAAAAAGTAATATGCGAGGCCTGGGTATCATCCCATTGTGCATTGGTATCTTCGTCGTCATAATCAACGGAGATACGGTCCTCAGTACTGTCCCCGGCGACGCCGGAGCTGTCCGATTCCGCTGTATTCTGTGAAGAACAAGCTGTTAACGTTAAAAGGAATATGCACAATATAGCAATCATGCCAATGGAAACTATTTTTTTCTTGGGGGGCTTAGGGCCCATTAATCTTCATCCTTTCCAGGAATCTTTTTTTGTGATTGTACAACAGGTTTGTGACCATGAGGTGTAGGCAATGTGACAAAATGATGAAAACATTCAACAAACAACAATTAAAAGCCGGTTCAGATCGAACCGGCCTTATACTAGGTATCCTATACTATTGTAATTCTGTTTCATCTGTCCATTGTCACAAAAAAGTTCTCATAACGGATTTATCATGCTGTCTTGTGGCAGTTTTACGCATATTTTTATTCGTCTATCTCTTTATCTTTCTGATCTTGATAAGGGTCAAGATGGATATTCACGCGGGTATTTTTCAACTTGTCACTCATGTCCTTTTTCAGGGTTCCAATAATATCATGCGCTTCTTTGACGGTAACGTTGTGATCGATCGTAATGTGAAAATCGATGTGTTTCATATTTCCTGATTTTCTTGTTTTAAGCTTGTGATAATCTCTGAATTGATGACTGTGCTCAGAAATAATCTTTTCAATCTCAGCTTCTTCTTCATCAGAGAGCTTCGAGTCGAGAAGAAAGTTAAAGGCTGTTTTGCATAAGTGAAACGCTTCTTTGATGATCAACAAAGCCACAATGACCGCGACAACGGAGTCCAGTATGGCAAGTCCGGTAAGTTTAATCAGCAGGATTCCAACGCCGACGCCTAACGACGTATAAACATCGGTTTTCAGGTGAAGCGCATCTGCTTCCAGGGCCATCGATCCCTCTTCTTTGCCCACCTGATATAATTTTTTTGATACAACCAGATTGACAAGCGCCGATACCAGCATCACCCCGATGGCAACAGCCGCCTGTTCAATCTCCGAAGGCTCAAATATTTTCTTAATAGCTTCAATAATAATCAGTGCCGCTGCAACAAAAATTAGAAGCCCTTCGACAAGGCCCGAAATATTTTCGATCTTTCCATGTCCGTAGGGATGATCCTTATCCGCCGGCTTCGTTGACTGTCTCACCGAGAAAAAGGCGACAATCGATGCGGCAAGGTCCATACTTGAGTGGATCGCCTCGGAAATAATACTGACGGAACCGCTCAAAATGCCTGCTATGACCTTAAATATGATCAGCGCAGTATTCGAAATAATGGATAACAATGCAAACTTGACTCTTCTGTCAGCCACAGCTTTTCTTCCTCCCAAAATCACCAAAAATATCAATTTCTTAAAATTACCTAATACCTTGTTAACCCTAAAATTACAATATAATGACGAGCAGATTTCTTGTAAGACAAGGCAAATAATTGAGGAATCCCTTCTTATATAAAAAAACTGTGGAACTATAATTGTTGGAAATATAGTCCCACAGGGTTTGTCTCCTGCTGCCAGTATACCGGCCCAGCCTTATACACCTAAATCAAGTGTCGTGTGTATCGGCCTGATCGATGCGCAGTATTCTTTGATAAATCAAGAATTAGTATATTTGAAAACAACCTCTACTGTCAATATCGTTTTGCCTAAAACTTGAGATAGCTCTGCCTAAAATTTAGGATAGCTTCCTGCTTTTAAATACCATTGCAATCAAGTACCCCAATCCTGCTGCCGTTCCGGCCCAGCCGGCCACTTGGAACAGCTGAACGTAGCCGGATGCAGTCCCGGCAATATCGAGTATCCCCTTCAGCAGACTGCCCACGGTTAATACCGCAATGCCGGAATTATAGATATTGTAGAACAAACGGTAGTTTCTCCGGTCGCTGATCCGGGAAACGATCAGCCCCAGCGTAAAGTAGAACAATGCGCCGCCCAGAAGCGGATACAGAAACATCAGGGTCATTGCCGCCGAACGAACCCCATGACCGAACTGTGCATAGATATTCGCCACAGCGATGGATACCGCTGTGAGTATCAGATAGACAATTACTGTTTTACGGATCTGCCGTGATCCTTCCGTACTATTCATTACCGATATAGACAATGTCGCTCACCTCTCTCTGCTGAGAACTCCTGCCATCGGTCGGATGATTGACGATTTCTCCATTAAAGTACATGGTCGAAGAGCCTCCTCCATCCAAATTATACGCGACCGTACATCCTCTTTCGGCAAACTCCTGCGCAAGCTCCAGCAAGGAAAGTCCTGCGCTCTCTTCCGTCCGGCCGTCAGCGACAATTACGATGTAATGCAGACCGGAGACCTGACCGATCGCGGTCCTCGGATTGCTGTTTTTGGACTGGGATACCTCAGTGGTACTGTCTACCACGATTTCTCCATTTTCGATCAGGGTCGGTCCAAATGAAAGTACCTGCCAGGGATTTGTCAGGGAATCGGCACTGACCGCATTTTCATTAATAATTGAGAAATCCCCGTGGCCGTCAATCACCAAGGCTTCATCGTTTCCAGCCTGACGGGCCGTATCCCTGTACAAGACACCATTGCGTAAAACATAACCGTTATTTCTAAATCCATAGTAGTCGCCATTGATCGCAAAGATTGCCTGATGTTCTTCGGCCATATCCGAGGTTGTTTCCTTGAGATTGCGCCCAAAGCTGTTTTCGGCCAGCGCTGTTTTCAGGTAAGACGCATTGCTGAGCCGGATATCGGCGACATAAAAGGTTGTGTCATACGCTTGCACTGTGTCAATCGTTATTTTGATATTTTTATCCTGATAAGAATGATCGGTAACTGCAGCTTCAGTCTCTGACCCGGACTCGGGCGGATCCTCTGCTGCACTTTGCTTCTCAGAGGCTGTATTTTGCTGTTCGGTAGCCTCACGCTGCTTGACTTCAGTCACGTTCTTTGGAATTACAAAGGTGTCCAACAGAACAAAAACAAAAGAAAATGTCAGTAAAACAGCTAAGACGGCTGCCCAACGGTAGGGTTTGAATAGGGATTTTTTCATGTTGCCAATGAACACTCCTGTCTTCTGTCATCGATTTCTGTTTTATATTAAATGACCCATGTGACAGTTTGATGAACTATTGATGAGCATTCATTGAATATTATGTTCTTTTCCAGCGTTTAAACCCTTTGACAACCTCATACCAGCCAACAGATACGACGGCCAAAGCGGCAGCCAGGATAAGCTGTTTCCAGGACAACGGCGCGAGCTTCAATAAGTGATTCAGCGGCGTATAGATAATAAGAAGCAATCCTGCTAGGGTCCCAATATTTACCATCCACATGACCTTATCTCTGATTAGTTTCGCAAAAGACCGAAAAGCAGAATCCGTATTGGAGCTGTTCACCTGAACCAGCACTAGGTTTGCCAGCAAAATAATCGCTAGTGCCATAGTCCTGGCCAGAGAAGCCTGATCAGGATGGTTGTTTAAAATAGTGAAATAGGTACCGAATGATGCCCCAAAGATCACGAGACCCTGTAGGACACTTTTGGTCAGTATTTTTGCAGTGAGCAGCTTTTCATTGGGATTGCGCGGAGGCTGATCCATGATATCCCGTTCGGCCGGCTGCCGCTCCAGCACAATGGAACAGGTGGGGTCAATGACAACTTCAAGCAGTACCACGTGCAGCGGCAGCAGCAAAAGACTCGCCGGACTGATTCCCAGGAAGGGTGCAAGTAAAGAGGCAAATGCGATCGGGATATGAATCGTGAAAACATAGCCCACGGCTTTTCTGATGTTATCATAGATTCTTCGGCCATCCTTAATGGTATCAACAATGGTTGAAAAGTTGTCATCCAGCAGGACCAGATCGGCAGCCTCACGAGAAACCTCAGAACCGCGCTTGCCCATCGCAATCCCAATATCGGCATATTTCAAGGCTGGCGCATCATTGACGCCGTCTCCGGTCATCGCGACAATCTCGCCGTTATCTTTAAAAGCTTTGACGATTCTCATTTTATGTTCCGGAATTACCCTGGAAAAGATACTGACATCCTTGACTTTCTCACGCAGTTCTTCCTCGCTCATTTGATTCAGCTCATCGCCGGTGATAATCTTATCGCAGTTCGGCATGTTAATCTGCCTGGCAATCGTGCTTGCCGTAATCCCGTTATCTCCGGTGATCATAACGACCCGAACCCCGGCTTTGTTGCAGATTTGAATATCCTGCTTAACAGATTCCCGCGGCGGGTCGGCAAGACCCACCATACCACAAAGCTGCAGCCGGCATTCCGGCAGGGTGTCCGGGACTTCCTCTTTGCCGGTCAGTACCATTTGGCCAACAGCAATCACCCGCAGGCCCTGCTGCGACATTTCTCTGATTTTGTGCTCGGCAACTTTTCTCTCCTGATCCGTCAGACTGCATACGTCCAGAATACGTTCAGGCGAGCCTTTGGCTGCGACCACAAGCTCATTTTCATTTTGCCAGACGTGTCCCATCATCTTGGTCTGATCCGTGAACGCATATTCTTTGATCAGCTCTCCGTCAAAAAGGAGCTCTCTGCCTACCCCTTGCGCTTCACAGTAAGCAATCATAGCCTTCTCCATCGGGTCATAGGCATCCGGCTCGCAGCCCATGCCCATAATCCGGATCAACCTTTCGCCGTCATCGTTCAGACTCCAGGTATCCCGGACCGTCATTTGGTTCATGGTAATGGTACCTGTTTTATCGACACAAAGAACGGATACAGCCCCGAGCGTTTCTACGGACGACAATCTTCTGACCAGTGACTGCTTTTTGGCCAGCCGCCAGGCACCCATCGATAGAAACACGGTCAAAATAACAGGAAACTCCTCCGGGATCATGGCCATGGCCAGGGTGATCCCAGACAAAATGCTTTCGATGACCCGTTCACTGCCAACATGGTCCGGCAGGTTGAAATAGGTTACGACTCCGACCAGCGCGAATAAGACTGCGGCAATTCCCGCGCACAGCTTGACCAGTTTTCCGGTTTGTTTTTCCAGCGGGGTCGGACGGTCAGGCGCGGCGGCTATTTCCTGCCCGATTTTTCCGTATTCGGTAGCCGGGCCGATTTGATCGACCCTGATCGCTCCGGTGCCCTGGGTAACCAGCGTCCCGGCGTAGCAATAGTCCCGTCGCCAGTATTCTTTGCTGTCGAGGGACAATTCCCCATCGGCAGCCTTCTCTCCGTTGACAACTTTCCAGACACCTGCCGATTCGCCGGTCAGCGAGGATTCATCGACACATAGTGTACTCGCTTTTAAAACCGTGCCATCCGCCGGCACTTTGACGCCTTCAGCAATAAACATGATGTCGCCGGGCACCAGGTCCGAACTGTTGATGATCTGCATCATCCCATCGCGCAGTACGGAAATCTTCGGCGTGGATAAATCCTTCAAAGCCCTAAGTGTTTGGTCGGTTTTCCATTCCTGGATGACTTCTATGCTGATAATCCCGACAACAAAAACAAGCATGATGGCGCCGTCCCGGGGTTCTCCGAGGATAAAATAGATCACAGCCGCAATGAGCAGCAGCAAAAACATGGGTTCACTAATTACCTGCAGGATCTTGCGCGGAAAGCTTTCTTTTTTTTCAGGCACCAGCTCATTCTTCCCGAACCTTTCCTGAAGCTGTCTGGCTTCGGGACTTGAAAGTCCCTGCAGTTCCCTGATTTGTTGTTCTGTCATACAGATGCCTCCATTTATTGTCTTGAAGGATATAAAAATACCTGTAGAACATTTTACTGTCCCACAGGTATATGTGTATCATCACCTGCTGCCCAACGGGCCCAGCCCCATGAACTTGTGTCCAAGTTCATCGCCTGCTCAGTTTGTACTGTAGATTGATATGCAGTGCAAAGAGATAGTTGAATTTTACCATATTGTTTTTTTTTAAGCAATATTTTATGCAGATTTTATTTAGACATTTTTATTTAGACATTTTAAGGCATCTGCTTTTTTTAATGAATAATTAATTGAATTTTAGTGGACATTTAATAAATATCGTATACGATTGAAAGAGACCAATTACTTAATATTACGCAAAGGATATAAGGATGACAACACCTAAGACAAATAAACGGAAAGATATTTTCCATATCGGCTTCGAAATCGGCTTGCTAATGAAAGGCATTGACGGTCTACTGGAAATTATCGGCAGTATCTTGCTGCTGTTTCTGACGCCGGACCGGTACAACTGGCTGATACGCCTCTTGACGCAGCATGAATTATCTGAAGACCCGCAAGACTTGTTTGCCAATTACCTGATTAATTCCAGCCCCAGCTTTTCCTCCAGCACGCAGCATTTTGTGGTATTCTACCTGCTGTCACACGGGATCATCAAATGCATTCTCGTACTTCTGTTATGGCGCCAAAAACTGTGGGCTTACCCTTTGGCCATTTTGTCCTTAATCTTGTTTGTCGTTTACCAGCTTTACCGCTATACGTTCACACATTCCGCATTTCTGATTCTGCTTACGATCTTCGATGTGCTCATGATTTTCCTGACTTACAAAGAATCGAAACAAGTAAGATCTAAGGCTATGTGATTCTGTCTGATCGGTCATTTAGTTTCATTTTTGTAAATGGTACGGTATCGTAGCCACGCACACATTTCTCCGATATAGCAAATGTGTGCGGATTAGTAAGCTCGACTGGTTATGCAGAATATGGTGCCATCCTTTTTTCGGAATAAATTCCGGGATCAGAACCATGATCTGATAATTCTGATCGGTTGCTTTGTGTTCGATCATATCGATAAATTTGGTCAGCGGATGGACAATGCTCCGGTGTAGAGAATTCAACGTTACCAAACGGACGTCGGGATTCCATTTCTCCCACTTTTCCTCGAGCTTTTTCTCTTCTTCTTTATCAAAGCAAACACTTACTGCAATGATCTGGTTTGCCGACAGCGATTTTGCATAGTTTAACGCATTTTCCACCACGCGCGTGATGCTTGCAACAGGAATAATGATAATATTTCCTTTAATCGGTACTGTTGGTTCAGCCGCTGATACCCGAAGCTGTTCTGCGACGTCCATATAATGCTTGTGGATTCTGTGGAAGAGCAGAATAATCAACGGCAGGAA